>JANNDF010000988.1:0-2012 GCA_031387445.1 Planctomycetia bacterium | reverse complement strand
CCCCCCCCCGGGGGGCTTTCGCCCCCCCGGCTCTTTGCCCCGCCCCCCCCCCCCCCCCCCCGGGCTCCTCGTTCCGGTTCATCTGGAAGCAAAACCCCGCGTCGGGTATCACAACTGTGTGACACTCGCACCCGGAGATCGGTCCATGGCCCCGCCGTTGCCGCCCAATGACTCGCCCGCCGCCCGCCCCGGCCGGGTGGCCGTCCGCTTCCTCGGCGTGCTGGCCGTCCTCGTTGCTGTCGCTGCTGCCGGCGGGTTCTGGGTGTACACCACCCAACAGAAGCCGATCCCGCACGCCGAACCGCCGGGCGGTAGCAAACCGACCACCCCGACCGGGAGCGACAACGTGAAGGTCGGCGGGGTGAAAATGTTCGAGACGTGGCCGAAGGAAAAGCCCGACCTGGTGATCGTGGTGAGTGGGCAGATGTACGGCTACCTGTCGCCGTGCGGGTGCAGCCGGCCGCAACTCGGCGGCCTTGAACGTCGGTACAACCTCATCCAGGAGTTGAAGGGGAAGGGGTGGGAGGTGATCGGCGTGGACGTGGGCGAGATCGCCCCGGCCGGGAACAAGGGGCTGCCCAAGCAGAACCTGAAGAAGTACGGGTACGCCATGCGGGCGCTGAAGGAGATGGGGTACGTCGCCGTCGGGCTGGGCAAGACCGAGTTTCAGAACGACGTGATGGACCTGCTCGGCCAGTTCACCGTGAACAACCCGAACGAGCGGCCGATCATCCTGTCCGGGAACATCGCCGGCGGGGTCGAACGCGACAAGGACAACAAGCCGGTCAAGGCGTCCGCCCGCGAAGACTTCTTCAAAGTGCCCGGCGCCCGCCCGCTGGTCGAAGACGTGGAGGTGTACAAGGGCAAGGCGGTCAGCGTCGGGGTGGTCGGCATGACCGCCCCGTCGGTGGCCGGCGGGCTGGTGAGCGTGGACGCCAAATTCGACTTCGAGAAGGTGCCCGACCGCCTGCCCGACGCCCTGAAGAAGCTCAACGCCGCCAAGTCCGACCTGAAGGTGCTGCTGTACCAGGGGACCGAGATCGAGGCGATGCAGGTGGCGAAAGACTATCCCGACATCGGTCTGATCGTGCGGGCCAGCGACGACTCGGAAGGTCTGCCCCCGCTGCTCAGCACCCCGTTCCCGGACGCCGCCAACCCGACCACCCAGATCGTGCAGGTGGGGCACAAGGGGCAGCACGTCGGGCTGATCGGCGTGTTCAAGACGGACAAGGGGTTGAAGCTGATGTACCAGCTCGTTCCGCTCGGCGAGGAGTACCTCACCCCGGAGAAGGTCGAGCCGAAGGACCACACCCTGCTCGGCATGATGGAGAAGTACACGACCGAGGTGATGAAGGACGACCTGCTGAAAGCGTCCGTCGAGAAGAAGAAGGATCACCCGGCGCAGGTGAAGGTGCAGGGGCTGACCTACGTCGGAGCGGACGTGTGCGCCAAGTGCCACGCGGCCGAGGTGAAGAAGTGGGGCGAGACGAAGCACGCGCACGCCTACGAGGCGCTGGAGAAACTGGCCAAGCGGCCGAGCCTGCGGCAGTACGACCCGGATTGCGTGGGCTGTCACACCACCGGGTTCAATTACGCCTCCGGGTTCGAGAGCGCCAAGGAGACACCGAAGTTGCTCCACAACCAGTGCGAGAACTGCCATGGCCCCGGCAGCGGGCACTCCGCCAACCCGAAGGGTAATAAGAAGGCCGACGAGTTGATCGCCCTGCTCGCCCCGTGGAAGTCGGAGAAGGGCGAGAAGCTCGACAAGGCGCTGCTCGACCGGATGGCCGCCCTGCCGGAGAACAAGCGGGGCCAGGAGCCGGTGCCTGTCGCCCAGCGGCGGATGATCAACCAGATTCAGGGCATGTGCATGCAGTGCCACGACCTGGACAACGACCCGAAGTTCGACATCTGGACGTACCTGCCGAAGATCTACCACAGCGGGCTGAAAGGCGAAGACTTGCCGCCCGGCATCGGGAAGTGACGACACGGCGCCGGCTTTACGCCGTGAC
>JANNDF010000961.1:0-3169 GCA_031387445.1 Planctomycetia bacterium | reverse complement strand
GGCGTGCGATTTTTACATTACCCCCCCGGATTTGTTCCTGGTTCACGACTTTTGTGTGGGAGTTTCCGGGCGACGAGCCGGAAGCGTTTGCGAGGGGTATTCCCAACGCCGTCGCACACGCTTCCGGCTCGTATTTATGGCCCGTCGCTCGTCACGTTCGCCTTCAGCACCTTTTCGATCTGCTCCTTCAGCTCGTCCAGGTGTGCCTTCGCGGTTTCGTCCTTCTCCGCCTTCAGCCCCTCGTCGATCCGCTTGGCCGCTTCCTTCAGGTGCAACCGCGCCAGGCTCCTGGCGTCAGGCGGCACGCTCCCGCCGCCGCCGAACAGCAGCAGCAACCCGCTGCCCGTCGGCTTGCCCAACACGATACCGGCCAGTCGGCCGACGTATTCGCGGTGCAGATTCCGCCGGATGACCGACGACTTCACCGCACTCGCCTTGCCGTCCGCGGCCGGCAGGTCGGCGAACGTGGCGTCCGAGACGGCGCGGAAGATCTCGGCGATCTGCAACGGCTTGTCGTCCGCCTTCAGCAGGCGGGCGGTGTTCTGCACGTTGCTCAGCGTGCCGCCGCTCAGCAGTTCGTCGAGCACCGTCTGGTGAATGCCGAGCGCCTTGTCCACCACCGGAAACTCGGTCGCGCTCATGCTCCGCGTGTTCCCCCAATGCACCCACCGATCCGCCCCCAGCTTGCGGAGCAGTTCCGGCGGGAAGTCGAACGGCTTGTCGGTCAGGATGCTCTCTTTCAGGAACGCGAGTGCCTCCCGCTGCTTGGCCGACGGGGTGGGCACGAACGCATCCCGCGCGTTCGCGTCGTCCTTGTGGTCGCGGTGGAAACTGCTGCCACCGACGAACCGGGTGGCGGTGAACGCCGAGTCGCCGTACACGTTGAACAGGGTGCTGAACGCCGCCCGCGCCCGCTGGTAGCCCTCGCCCTTGTCCACCATCTTCTCGGCCACCAGGGGCATCAGTTCGCCGGCCATCTTCGCCCGGTCCTTGGCGAACTGGAGCGGGTCGGCCCCCATGTCCCACTGGTTCACCAGCGGGTCGTTGGTCCCCATCAGGTCTTCGTCGGTGGCGTAGATCAGCTTCGGGTCGGCCACCTTGCTGGCCACCTTCGCCAGGTCGTCGTCGCCGCCGTTCGGGTTGTAGGCGTAGTCGATGGCCCAATAGTCGTAGGCCCCGAGCGTGGGGGTGAAGTAGTGCCCCTGCTTGGTGCCCTTCGGGGCGATGTTGGCCGGGTTGTAGTCCATCACGCTGCCCACCAGCCCCTGCTTGCTCGTAATGCTGGTGTCGTGCAACTGCTCCGCTTTCAGGACTGTGCTGGCGTTGAAGTTGTGCCGCTGGCCGAGCGTGTGCCCGACCTCGTGCATGGCCGTTTCCTTGATCGCTTGCAGGAGCAGTTCCTCCGGGATCTTCTCCCCCTCCTTCAGCACCAGCCCGCCGGTCGCAGCGAGGCTGAGCACGGCCAGCCCGAGTTCGCTCGTCTTCTGGGCGGCGCACTGGCAGTACCCGTGCTGCACGGCGGCCAGTTGCCGCTCGCGGTGCTTGTCCAGGTCGAACTTCGCCGGCTGGTCGATCCAGCCGAGGTTCTCTCGCAGGCGATCCAGCGGGGCGGTCGGCAGCGTCCACCCGCGGCGGTTCGCCTGGGCCGGGCTGGCCGGCTCGAACGGCTTGCCGGTCGGGTCGCGGAACAGCCGCGATTCGCCCTTGTACGTCCGCACCATGCTGGCGTCGAACAGGATGTCGGCATCCAGGATTTCGCCGGTGAACGGGCTGGCCCGGCTCGGCCCGATGGCGTACGGCACTTCGGATGTGATCCAGCGGAAGGTGGCGTAGCTCATGTCCTCCGGGTCGAACTCCTCGCCCTCCTGCTGCCGCACCTCGACGGCGTCGCGGAAGCCCACCTTCTCGAACGCCTTGTTCCACTCCAGAATCCCTTCACGCACGGCGACGCGGTACTCGTCCGGCACGCTGTTCTCGATCCAGAACACGATCTTCTTCTTCGGCGGCACCAGTTTTCCGCCCTCCTTCCACACGCTGCCGTCAACCCGCTCCAGCCGCCAGCGATTCACATACCGCACGAACGCGGTGTCCGGGCCGTCCTTGCTGAAGTCCTTCAGCACCGTGGTGAAGTGCCCCACGCGGTCGTCCGCCTTGCGGCTCTGGTAGCCGGGGTCGGGCAACTCGACGATGCCGTAGTGGATCACCACCGTCGCCCCGCGGCGGTCAATGACGGCGTTGCCCCCGCTCGGGGCCGTGCGGTTCAGGTTCGCCCCCACCACCGTGGCCGCCACTTCCAACTCCACGTTCTTCTTGAACCCCTTCACCTTGTTCCACGTCGTCCGCTGCTGGTCGATGTACCCGGCCCCCAGGTCGGCGAAGTCGGTAAAGAAGATCTGGTTGAAGTCCACCAGCACCGACCCCTTCATCGGGTTCATCGTCTTGATCGGCAGCGCCGCCAGCACGCTGTCGGTGTACGTCGTGTCGAGGGCCTTCGCCTCCGGGCTGCCCGGCTTGGCGGTGTACTTCACGTTCTTCCGCACCACGAACACCTTGTCGCCCACCTTGCGAAACGAGACCACCCACTGCTGGTCGAAGTTCAGCGTGGTGCCGCCGACGCCACCCCCCTTGGCGATGGCGATGGGCAGGAGGAACGGCTTGTCCAGTTGGAACGGCTGGATCTCGGCCAGCAGCGTGTCGTCCTTCTGGTACAGGTTGAACAGCCCTTCGGTGACCTTCGCCCCCTTCGTAACGGTGGCGAACTCGGGGAACTTCGGCGGCTCGGGCGTCGGCGTCGGCTGGCTCTGACCGCCGGAGACGGCGATCAGGCCGACCAACCCGGCGGCGAGGAGCAACCCTCGTGCGGAGCGGCGGAACATGCGGGAACCTCACGGGACGCGGCCCGGCAGCGTGTGGAATTGGAGTGGGCCGTTGCCTTTCAGGGTATGTGAGGATTTGGGGGGAGTGCAACGGTCGCGAGGAGATTGCGGGCAGACGGGTGGCGGTGCGGATGGAAGAATCGGAAGAAGAAGGGCCTCAGCCCCCGGCCCCCTCTCCGAAGCCTGAGTGACCGACACTCTCGGAGGGGTGGTTGGGAGCGAGTGAGAACCCCTCTCCCCGCCGTGTCGCTCTGCTCCCCGGCGACCCTCTCCCTCAGGGGGAGAGGGTGTGT
>JANNDF010000955.1:0-1730 GCA_031387445.1 Planctomycetia bacterium | reverse complement strand
CGCCGGTGTATTTCCGGAACAGAACCGGCGGACTCACGTCGCGCCGCTCGCCACCAGAACGGAACCGGCCCCGCAAAGCGGTCCCGGCCGGACTGAAACCGGACGAACCGCGGCGGGGCCGATCGATCATCGTAGACGGTGTGCCGACGTGTTGTTCGCCGGTGTGCTCGCGGGATTTTACGCACCGGGTCAAGGGGGCGCATTCCCGCAATCCGACCTCGGCTTTGGCGAATACCCTGTCTTCCACCCCTCGGAGGTCGTCATGCCCGCCCGCGCCTTCTCCGCCGTTCGGCTGGTGAACGGCTCCACCGGCGACCCGGTGCTGTACCTCGACTACCCCGGCTCGAACAACGCCCTGCTGTTCGACGGCGGCGACAACGGCGCGCTCACCCTCGCCGAACTGGGCGACCTGGAGGCGGTGTTCGTCACCCACCACCACATCGACCACTTCGTCGGGCTGGACCGCATCCTGCGGGCGAACATGGACAAGGACAAAACCTTGCACCTGTTCGGCCCGATCCACACCATCCGCCGGGTGACGGATCGCGTCCGCAGTTATGAACACCAGTTCTTCCCCTTCCAGAAGTTGGCGCTGGCCGTCCACGAGTTGGGGGAGGGTACCCGCCGCACGGCCGTACTGGAATGTGCGAAGCGGTTCGCCGAACCCGAGGTGACGGAACAGCCGTGGGCCGGGCGGGTGTGCTACTCCACCGACGACCTGGAAGTGGAGGCGGTGGCGGTGGACCACACCGCGCCGTGTTTGGCGTACGCGATGGCCGAGCGGTCGGGGTTCCACCCCGACCCGGACAAACTGGTGGCCGGTCTGTTGCGGTCGGGCGGGTGGGTGGGGGAGGCGCTGCGCCTGCTGCGGGCCGACGCCCCCGGCGGCACGCGGTTGGAGATTGAAGGCGGAAGTTTCACGCTGGACGCACTGGCGAAGCAGTACTTCGTCGAATCGACGGGGGCACGCATCGCGTATGTGACCGACACGCAGTGGACGGACGAACTGCGGCCGAAGCTGGTGAAACTGGCCCGCGGGGCGTGGCGGCTCTACTGCGACAGCTATTACGCCCGCAAGGAGGCGAAGAACGCGGCCACGCACAAGCACATGATGGCCCACCAGTCGGGCGAACTGGCGAAATTGGCCCGCGTCGAGCAACTGGTCCTCATCCACTTCGCCCCGCGGTATGCCGGGCGGTATCAGATGCTCGTGGACGAGGCCGTCGAGGTGTTCCCGCGGGTGACGGCGGAATTCTAATGTACTCCGCACCCTCCGGGTGCGGTTGGGATGAACCGCACCCGGAGGGTGCGGAGTACATTTGAGACGGCCCTGCCGCTCGTGCCGCCGCTTCGGACTCCCCTTCTCACGAATCGCGTCCCTTGCCGGTTGCACCTCCCGCATCCCGCCGTACAATTTGCCAAAATTTCCCAGTTGTTCGCCACCTCCCGGCCGAACGGCATGGGACCCCGTCGTTTCAAAGGGCGGTCATGGAAAAGGCGATGTGTTACGGGGCGCTCGGCGTGGCCGGTCTGATGGCCCTGCTGTTCGTCGTCGACGTCATCGCCGGCTTCCCGTTCGGCCGTGGGCCGTTCATCGTGTTCGACATCCTCGGCCTGATTGCCGCCGGCATCACCGGCTACCTCGGGTTCAACGCGCTGAAAGACGTGAAGTAGAAAGGTTGGCGAGCCGAGCGGCGGGGGGGGGGGGGGGGTGGTTGCCCCCCCCGGGG
>JANNDF010000932.1:0-2220 GCA_031387445.1 Planctomycetia bacterium | reverse complement strand
ACGCCGCCGGTTCACCAACCGAGGACAGGATATCGTCCGCCACTTGTTCCGGCGAACGGCTGGCATCGACCGTGGCGTGAGCAGTTGCGGAGTACAGCGGTTCGCGGCCGGCGAGCAGTGCCTTCACCTCTTCCAACCCGCCGCCGGCGAGGTTCGGCCGACGGGCAGCCGTCGTCGGGTCGATACTGATGCGATCCCACAGCAACTCCGCCGATGCGTTCAACCAGACCACGAATCCGGTCGCCCGGAGGAGTTCGCGGTTCTCGGCTCGCAAGATCACCCCGCCGCCGGTGGCAATCACGGCCGATTCTCCGTCCGCCAACTTCCGGAGTGTGACCGACTCGCGATTCCGGAACCCGCCTTCCCCTTCCGTCGCGAAGATGTCGCGGATCGACTTCCAAGCGTCGGCTTCGAGAATCTCGTCGGCGTCGAAGAACGGACGCCCGAGGCGGGCGGCGACCACCGTCCCGACGGACGACTTACCCGACCCACGATAGCCGATGAGATAAAGGTGGGGCATCCGTTTAATCGATTGAGTCGGTGAAAGCGGTGTGCCGCGTCGGATTCGCAAATCCACTGCAACCGTCATACCTAGCGTCGGTTGCGCCGTTTGGACAGATTCAATCCCGGTGGGGCAACTTGATCCGACGACGCTGATTCATACAGTGAAAGGAGTTAGATCAACACCTGTCCACAGCCCATCGGTCCCACGAGCCGCCCACTCCCGGCGAGCTCGATGAGGTGTAACAGAATGTCAGCGCTGAAGATGCGGCGGATCGACCTGAAGGCTTCCGATGGCAAAAAGCAGCTCGCCAAACTCCGCGACCAACTCCGACACGACGCCGACACCTCCACCCCCGCGATAAAGAAACTGTCGCAATCGGTGTTCGGCGCGGTACTCTCGCCGTCCGAAGCGGTCGCCCGCATCTGCAACGATGTGAAGACAAAAGGGCTGGAGGCGGTGCTCAAGTACACCGAGGCGTTCGACAAGGTGAAGATGAAGCCGGACCAGTTGCGGGTGCCGCTCGTCGAACTGGAGACCGCTCACAAGGCCGCCGCCCCGGAGTTCTTGGAGACCATTCGCCGCGTCCGTTACAACATCGACTCCTTCCAGAGCGGGCTTCTGCAACGCGACGCGGAGTTGAAGGTGAGCGGCAGCTACGAGTTGCAGGTCCGCTACCGCGCGCTCAACCGCGTCGGGGTGTACTGCCCCGGCGGGGCGGCGGCGTACCCGTCCACGTTGCTCATGACCGTCTGCCCGGCCCAGTCGGCCGGGGTGGAAAACATCGCGGTGGTGATGCCGCCGAAAGCGACCGGCGCTTACAACCAGGACATGCTTGCCACCTGCTTCGAGTTGGGCGTGACCGAGGTGTACCGAGTCGGCGGGGCGCAGGCGGTGGCCGCGCTGGCGTATGGCGTGCAGGGGTTGCCGGCGGTGGACATGATCGTCGGCCCCGGCAACCAGTACATCGCACTCGCCAAGAAGTTCGTGTACGGACAGGTGGGAATCGACTGCCTGGCCGGGCAGAGCGAGGTGATTGTCGCGGCGGACGACTCCTCCCACCCGCACTACGTCGCCCTCGACTTGATCGCCCAGGCCGAACACTCCCCCGGCTCGTCCATTCTGGTGACGTGGTACGAGCCGCTGCTGGACGAAGTGACCGCGGCGCTGGAGAAGCGGCTGGCAAAGCTCGGCCGCGGGGATCTGGCCCGCGACTGCCTGGAGCGCCTCGGAGCGATGATCCTGTGTGCCGACAAGCACGAGGCGATTGACGTCATCAACGACCTCGCCCCGGAGCACCTGCACCTGCAAATCCGGGACATCGACGCCTTCGCCGACGAGATCGTGAACGCCGGCGCCATTTTCATGGGGCCGTTCACCCCGGTGGCAATCGGCGACTACGCCGCCGGCCCCAGCCACGTGCTGCCGACCGGCGGCACGTCACGGTTCAGCAGCGGCCTGAGCGCCAACGATTTCCGCAAGCGGACGAGCGTGATGCGGTTCACCCGCAGCGGGATGAAGGACATCGCCCCGGACGTCATCATGCTGGCGAACAAGGAAGGGCTGGTGGGGCACGCGGCGAGCATCGAGACGCGAGTCAACGACAACGGCCCGGCCGCCCGCCCGAAGCCGAAACCCGAACGCGCCGGCACGACGCCGGCCCCGCTCAAGAAATGATGCATTTCACCGCCGAGGGCACATGAGGGCACGAGAGGAAG
>JANNDF010000921.1:0-13447 GCA_031387445.1 Planctomycetia bacterium | reverse complement strand
GACCACTTGCCGCCCCGACGGGATCCCGTCGGGGCGGTTTCATTTCTCCTGGCGCCAAGCACAAGTTCAGGTTCACTCGCATGTCCGGGGACACGAGAGGCGACCGCAAGATCGACGCGCCCGACGAACTCACCGCCGTCCGCAACTGGGGTCAGGCGGAGTGACCCCGGGGCCGTCCAAGCCGAGGTCGGCTCCAACAAATCCCCCAGCTTTCCCAGCCGCCCTGCCGAGGCCTTCGGCGGGGCGGTTTCTTTGCCCCGCCACCGGAATTGCCGTTGCCACCGCCACGCTTTCGGCGAATGTGAAGGGTGATGAGTTATGCCCTTTCCACCATCTGGCACGAGCGGCAGCGGTTCCTGCCGGCCATCCTGGCGGTGGCGTTCAGCGCGGTGCTCATTGCCGTTCAGGGTGGGCTGGTGATCGGCCTGCTGTCGATGATGTCGCGCCCAGTGGACATGACCACGGCCGACGTGTGGGTCGGCTACCCCGGCGTGCAGAGCGTGGACCTGGCCCGCGGCATTCCGGAGCGGTGGGCGGCGCGGGTGGCGGCCGAGCCGGGGGTGGAGCGGGTGGAGACATCCATCGTCGGGTTCAGCTTGTGGACGCACAGCGGCAGTGGGTCGGCGGCCACGCAGGAGGTCATCACCGTCGTCGGCAGTCGCCTGCACCCGGACTCCCTCGGCGCCGTCGAGGCCGTTCGCGCCAGCCCGGAGTTGCTGGAGAAACTGGCGGAACCGTTGACCGTCGCCCTGGACGAGCGCGACCTGCACCGGCTGGGCGTGCGGCAGTTGGGCGATCAGGCGGAGGTGATCGGCCGGCGGGTTCGGGTGGTCGGGATCGTGAAGGGGTACCGCAGCCTGGGCGGGCCGTACGTCTTTTGTTCGGTGGAGACCGCCCGCGCGCTGCTCAAGTACCCCCGCGGGGAGTGCAGTTATGTACTCGCCCGGTGCAAATCGCCGGAGGATGCCAAGCGGGTGACGGAGAGCCTCGGCCGGTATCAACAGATGTCCGCCCAGACCTCCGACGAGTTCTCCCTGCGGACCCGCATCCACTGGCTGACCACGACGAAGGCGGGCATCGCCGTCGGGTTCACCGCCCTGCTCGGCCTGTTCGTCGGGTCGGTGGTGACCAGCCAGACGCTGTACGCCGCCGTCGCCGCCAGCCAGCGGGAGTTCGCCACCCTGCGGGCGATGGGCATTCCCAGTTGGCGGCTCAAGCTGACCGTCATCGCGCAGTCGCTCTGGGTCGGCTTCTTCGGCCTGATCGCCGCCACCCCGGTGTCGTACCTGACGGCCGAGGCGGCCAACATGATCGGCACCCAGGTGACCCTCCACCCGGCCGTCATCGGGCTGGCCGTGGTGCTCACACTGGGCATGGCGCTGGTGTCCGGGCTGGCCGCACTGAGGTCGTTCCAGCACGTCGATCCGGCGCACAACATCCGCTGACCAGTCGTCAGTCAGCAGGTCATCAAGTCGTCAGGTCGTGGCCTTTCCGCACGCCAGACGATGTGTAAGACTCGAAGGGCCGTGGTGGATCCAGACTTGAAGACCTGACGACTTGAAGACCTGAGGACTCACGTAATGGCGGAGCGTGGACGGGCACCGGGCATCTTCATCCTGCTGGCGGTGATCCTGCTGGTCGGGTCGCTGGGCGTCGCCGGCTGGTTCTTCTTCGTGCCCAAAGCGGAACCCAAGCCGCCGCTCCGGGCCGAAGACCTGGCCGTGGTGTGTACCGGGCGGGTGGACGCCCCGCAGATGGTCATCTCCCTCGACCCGGCCCAGCCCGGCCGGGTGGTCGACGTGTTCGTGAAGGAAGGGGACGATGTGGTGGCCGACCAGCCCATCCTGAAGATGGACGACTCGATCGCCGTCCACCGCCGCAAGCAGGCCGAGGCCGCCGTCACCGCCGCCGCCATCGACCGCGACCGGGCGAAGGCCGAGGCCGAGCGGTTCCCCGACACGATCCGCATGCGGCGGGCGATGGTGGCCGCCGCCGCCGCCCAGGTGTCGGCGGCCGAAAAGACCTTCGAGGCGCAGAAGGCCCTCTCCGGCGTGCAGAAGTTGGGCGAGGCGCAGATCGCCGCGATGGAAGCCAACGTGCAGCAGTTGAAGGAACTGAAGACGGCCGAGGAGATCGGGCTCGAGCAGTTGGTGAAGGCGGAGAAGGACAAGTTCCCCGATCTGGCGGTGAAGGCGGCCGCGGCCCGGCTGTCGGCGGCCGAGGCCGACCTGGAACTGGCGAAGAAGGCGGAGAAGGAGTGCGTGCTGCTCGCCCCCGCGCGGGGGCAGATTCTGCGGTTGCAGGCCACCAAGGGGGGCAACCTGGCGCCGGGGTATGTGCCGTCGGTGGTGTTCGCCCCGGCCGGCAAGCGGATCGTGCGGGCCGAGGTGGATCAGGAGTACCTGGCGAAGGTGAAGGAGGGGCAACTGGCGGAGATTCAGGACGAGAGCCGCATGGACTCGCCGACGTGGAAGGGGAAGGTGATGCGCGTTTCGAAGTGGGTGGCCCAGCGGCGGACGCTCATCCTGGAGCCGGGCGAGATCAACGACGTGCGGACGCTCGAAGCGGTCATCGAGTTGACCGACGACGACAAAGACCTGGTCATCGGCCAGCGGATGCGGATCACCATCAGGGTGAAATAGGTGCCGTGGGGGCGAGCGGCACGGGCAGACGACTTTCACCCGCTCAGTCGGCCGGAAGCACCTCTCCGCCGGCACGGGTACTGAGTGCCGCCAGGGTGCGAATGGACATGCTGTCGCGGAGGAACCGCACGCTACCGTCGGCCAGCGCCGCGTTCGCCCCGCCGCTGTGGAAGGCGTAAATCTCGTACGAGTTGTTGCAGTTGATCGCACACTCGCCTATCACCATGAGCCCGTCCGCGGTCGTACCTTCGATGCCGAACCCCTTCTGGTGGTCGGCCCACACGCCGCCCACCGCGACCCCGGGCGTGTCGCCGAAACTGACGGGCACCTTGTCGGTGACGCGCTTGCCCTTCACCCAGTATTCCGGCCTCCCGGCGTCCTCGCTGAACAGCAGCGTGTTCGATAGGCCGTCCGTGATGTCCGCCACCCGCGAACCGGTGGTACTCATCACGCCCCGCCAGATGCCCAGGTAGCTCGCCGGGTCGGGGTAGTTCAGGTACGCCAGCAGCGGGAGGGTGACCACCGACACGTTCGTGTAGTCCCACGCGGCCCCGCTGAACGGCGAGCCGGCCACCCCCACGACGCCCGACGACCCGGCCCGGTTGCCGTTCGGCGTGCTCGGGCAGAGGAAGGTCTTCACGTTCGAACTACGGGCGGTGGTGTTCGGCGAGTCGTACCAGTTCGCCGACATCACGTAGCTGTTGCGGACGTTCTCCTGCTCCAGGTACGGCAGCACGAGTGCCGCCCACCCGTGGAGTGGTGCCACGGTGGTGTTCGACGGCGGGTACTTCCCTTCGGCGCCTTCGTAGTTGGCACACGCCAGGGCGATCTGTTTCAGGTTGTTCTGGCACTGGAGCCGGGCGGCGGCCTCGCGGACCTTCTGCACGGCGGGCAGTAACAGGCCGATCAGGACGGCGATAATGGCGATGACGACGAGCAGTTCAATCAGCGTGAACGCACGTCGGACAGTGGTGGTGAAGTGATGCATTCGGGCAGTGTATAGCGCAGATGCCACGCGTCAGTCGAACTTCTGGCCGGTCAGCTTCAGGAACGTGGCCTGGAAGTCGAACTCGCGGGTGCGGACGCTGGCCACCCCGCCGGCCGTCACCAGTTCGGCGAGCGACTGACGGCCTTGTTCGGACTCCATGTCGAAGGCCAGCCGTTCGCCGTCGGTGCGGATCACGTCGGCCTTGCGCTCGGTGTGTTCCTGCTTGAGCGCGAGCGGCGAATCCAGGGCCACCAGCTTGCCCTTGCAGACGATGCCGACGCGGTCGCAGATCTTCTCCACCTCGGCCATGTCGTGCGTGGTCATCACCACCGTCGCCCCTTCCGAGACCCGTTCCCGCAAGATGCGATGCACCACGTCGGCCGAGTGGATGTCCAGGTTGGCGGTCGGCTCGTCCAGGTAGAGCACCTGCGGGCGGTGGAGCAGGGCACGGGCGAGGAGCAACTTCTTCTTCATGCCGAGCGAGTACCCACGCACCGGCACATTGGCGGCGTCGTCCAGTTCCACCATGCGGAGGCAGTCGCGCACTCTCAGCCGCGGCATGCCGTACAGGTCGGCGAAGAACTCCAGGTTCCGCTTGCCGGTGAACTCGTCGAAGTGGTTGTCGCGGTCGGGCACGTACCCGAACAGCGGCTTGATCTTGGCCCACTCCTTCACCACGTCGAACCCGCACACCGTCACCTGGCCGGCGGACGGCGTGCGTTGTCCGATGAGCACCCGAATGGTGGTGGACTTGCCGGCCCCGTTCGGCACGAGCAGGCCGTACAGTTCGCCGGGGCGGATGCCGTGCGTGAGGCCGTCCACGGCGGTGAAACTGCCGTACTGCACGCGGAGGGCGTCGATGCTGATGGTGTCGGGCATGGAACGCAGGTTCACCACAAAGAACACGAAGGACACAATGGAAGAGATAGCACGGGAATGTCCTGCTTCGTGTCCTTTGTGCCCTTCGTGGTTCATCTCCTCGACTCACTCGAACTCCACCTCGCCGCCGCGTTTCACGTTGAAGTACTTGGCGTTCGGGTGGTGGAAGACGATGGCGGTGGTGCTCTGCTCCGGATCGAGCATGAAGTGTTCGGTGAGGGTGATCCCCACCTGCGTCGGGTCGATGAGGGCGAACAGGCCGGTCTGGTCTTCGAGCCGCGGGCAGGCCGGGTAGCCGAACGCGAACCGCCGCCCGCGGTAGTGCCCCTTGAACAGCTTCTGGATCGTCGGCGAGTCCTTCCCGCCGATCCCCCACTCGGCCCGCAGGTGCCGGTGGAAGTATTCGGCGAACGCCTCGGCACTCTCCACGCCCAGCCCGTGCAGGAACAGGTAGTCCTGGTACTTGTTGGCGTCGCGGAGTTGGTTGCACCGCTTCGTCACCTCGTGGCCCACGGTCACGGCCATCATGCCGATGTAGTCCACTGGCTTGCCGTCCGTCAGCGGTTCGACGTAGTCGCTCAGGCAGAGGAAGTCGGCGAAGTCTTGCCGCGGGAACTTGAACTGTTGCAGCACGGTGGTGTGGTCCGGCGCGTACACCGTGAGTGTTTGGCCGTCCGAAGCGGCGGGGAAGAAGCCGTAGGTGGCGGCGGGCTGGAGCACGTTCTCGGCCAGGCAGAACGCCTTCAGCCGTTCGAGCGCGGGGCGTGCCGTGGTGTCGATCTGCTCCTTGTACACCTCCGGCTTCACCCCGCCCTTCTCGAACCCCCACTGCGTGCTGAACAGGGTGAGTTCGTTCAGGTACGGGAACACGTCTTCCATCTTCGCGGTGAACGTCTTCACCCCCAGGAACGGCGGTGTGGGGATGTCCGCCGCCCGCGGCAGGTTCGGGGCGCGGGTGTACGTCGGGCCGGTGTACGCGGCCGGCGGGGCGTGGTGGGTGGCGGCGTCAATGGTGTCGAGCGTAGGCGTCTTGGATGAGCTCCCCCGTGCCACCGCCGCCATCGCCGGGCTGGTGCGGGCGATCTTCTTCTTGAGCATCAGTTCGTCCATGATCCGCAGGCCGTCGAACGCATCGGCCCCGTAGTACACCTTCCCCTTGTAGATGCGGGTCAGGTCGTCCTCGACGTACTTCCGGTTCAGCGCGGCCCCGCCCAAGATCACAGGCGGGTTGATGCCACGCTCGTTCAGCGTGGTCAAGTCTTCCTTCATAATGACGGTGGACTTGACCAGCAGCCCGCTCATGCCGATGGCGTCGGCCCCGTTCTTCTGGTACTCGGCGATCATGGCATCGACCGGCTGCTTGATGCCCAGGTTGAACACCTTGTACCCGTTGTTCGTCAGGATGATGTCCACCAGGTTTTTGCCGATGTCGTGGACGTCGCCCTTCACCGTGGCCAGCACGATCTTCCCCTTCTCCTGGCCCTCCGCCTTCTCCATGAACTTTTCCAGGTGGGCCACGGCCGCCTTCATCACCTCGGCACTTTGCAGCACGAACGGCAGTTGCATCTGCCCACTGCCGAACAGGTCGCCGACCACCTTCATGCCGCCGAGCAGGATGTTGTTGATGATGTCGATCGGGGTGTACTTGAGCATCCCCGCGTCCAGGTCGGGGATGAGCGTCTCGCGGCGGCCCTGGATGATGGCCTGCGTCAGCCGCGTCTCCACCGTGTCGCCGAGCGACTGCCCCTTCTTGCTCTCCACCTTCTTGTCGGCGTAGTGCTCGATGAGCAGTTGCAGTGGGTCTTCGATACACTCGCCGGCGGCGTCGAACACCCGCTCGTCGAACAGCAGCCGGCGGGCGAGTTCCTTGCCCTTGTCGTCGATGCTGGCGAGCGGCAGGATTTTGCTGGCGTGCAGGATGGCCGAGTCGAGACCGTATTGAATGGCGTGATGGAGATACACACTGTTCACAACCTGCCGAGTGTACGGGCTGAGGCCAAAGCTACAGTTGCTCAGCCCGACGTGCGTGAGGCACCCCGGCAGGTTCTGTTTAATCAGTTTGATGGCTTCGAACGTGGCGATGGCGCTCTTCCGCGTCTGCTCCTGGCCGGTGCTCACCGGGAACACCAGCGGGTCGAACATCAGGTCGGTCGGCGGGATGCCGTACTCGTGGACGACGATGTCGTAAATCCGCTTCGCCACCTCGAACTTCCACTCGGCGGTGTCGGCCTGTCCCTTCTCGTCGATGGTCAGTGCCACCAGCCCGGCCCCGTACTTCTTCGCCAGCTTCGTCTTCGGGTCGAGCGTCTTGCGGCCGTCTTCCAGGTTGATGCTGTTGAGGATGGTCTTGCCGCTGCACAGCTTCAGCGCCGCCTCGATGACCGGCGTCTCGGTGCTGTCCAGCATCATCGGCTTGCTCAGCACCGCGTTGTACCGCTTGATGACCTCCTTCATGTCCCGCACGCCGTCACGCCCCACATAGTCCACGCACACGTCGAGCAGGTGCACGCCTTCCCGCTCTTGCTCCTGGGCCATCTCCACCAGCCCGTGCCAGTCTTCCTTCTCCAGAAGCTGCTTGAACTTGCGGGAGCCGTTCGTGTTCGTGCGCTCGCCGACCAACAGCGGCTTCTGATCGACCACCAACTCTTGCGACGTTTGCAGGCTGCTCACCATCGCCAGAGGCTCCACCGTCCGTGCCGCCGGTCGCCGCCCGCCGACGCGGTCCACCACCGCTTTCAAGTGTTCTTTCGTGGTGCCGCTGCAGCCGCCGATGATGTTCACCCCGAAGTCGTTCACGAACCGCTCGTGCCAGTCGGCCAGCCCGTTCGGGTCGAGCGGGAAGTACGTTTCGCCGTTGCGGTTCTCAGGCAGGCCGGCGTTCGGCAGCACGCTCAGCCGCTTCTTGCAATGCCGGCTCAGGTGTTTGATGTCGTCCAGCATCAGGTCGGGGCCGACCCCGCAGTTCATGCCGATCACGTCGATCTCGTCGATCGGTTCGAGCGCCACCAGCCCGGCCGGGATGTCGGTGCCCGGCAGCATCTTCTTGTTCGCGTCGATGATGGTGAGCTGCACCATGAGCGGCAGCCGCACGCCCATCTGCTTCATCAACTCGATGGCGGTGATCGCCACGCACTTCGCTTGCAGGATGTCGAAGCAGGTTTCGATCAGGATGGCGTCCACCCGCTCTTCAATCATCACCCGCAGTTGCGTGCGGTACGCTTCGGCCAAAGTGTCGAAGTCCACGTAGATGGCCGGGTCGGTGAGCGACGGCATCTTGGTGCCGGGGCCGACGCTGCCGACCACAAACCGCGGGCGGGACGGGGTGGCGAACTGGGCGGCCACCTCTTTGGCGAGGCGGATGTTCTGGCGGTTGATCTCGTCGGTGCGGTCGGCCATGCCGAACTCGCCCAATCCGATGGTGTTGGCGTTGAACGTGTTCGTCTCGACGGCGTCGCACCCGGCCTCGAAGTACCCGGCGTGGATCTCCCGAATCCAATCCGGCTTGGTGTACACGAGCGTGTCCGACAGGTTCATCAAGCTCTTGCCGGCCGGCGAGTAGCCCCAGTCATTGTCCGTCGGCTTGTAGCGGTGCAGGCTGGTGCCCATGCCGCCGTCCAGAATGAGCACGCGCTCGTCGGCCAACTTCAGGAATGGGTGGTCGGTCGGCATGGTCGGTCTCGGAGCGAGGGAAAGCTCACCGTGAAGATACATCCGCTGAGGAAGTGATTTTACAACTCGGACGTGGGTTCGCGGGCAGTTGGAGGGGGTGAATGCAAAATGCCGCCGCCCCGCCTCATCCATGAGGCGGGGCGGCGGTACGGGGGCGTCCTTGCCCCCGCGCCACGGAGCGGCACACAATAGGAACCCAGGCCCCGTGCGGTAGGGGTCGAGGAAGCGGTTCGACCACCGCACGGTTCACATCCGTGCTAGCCGCGCAATCCGTGCGGGCGAAGGTGGCGAGGGTTCGGCCGGTCGTGGTGGCTCGGGACTGTCCGTCCGGCGGACGGCGAGAGTCAGGCGATGATGTCCGGCGGGTGACCGCCGACGTGCCAGGGTGTAAGAGGGGTCAGCATCGGAGCGGTGCTGAAGGCGCGAGTGGTGCGATCGGTGAGGATCGTCTCGTGCATCCCGGCGTCCCCTGTGTGAGTGAGGCTGATGGGCGATAAGTTACCGTCTCTGCGGCGCACTGCAAGTCAAATCCTGAGACACCACACTGTCAGCGGGTTTCACGCAAAAAAGCCTGGAATTTCAGCGTGAAGTGCCAGTTGACCGGAGGGGAGTTCGAGCCGTCAAGGGGTAAACGGGGTGGTGTGAAGGGGACGAAACGGTCGTCGGTTGTCGTCGGAAAGTGTTGGCCGGTGGGGAACTTCGGCCCACCGGCCCCGTCCGCACAAGAAGAAATCCACAAAAATTCAAAAACCTCCACCTGTGCCGGCCCAGACCAAAATGGGAACCCGCAGTTGAGATGGGAGCCTCACCCCGGATTGTCGGATCCCACTACAGTCCCGCCGAAGCGGGGATGGGCTTGCGAGCCGCCAGAGTATTAAAAAAGGCCCCCAATGCGGACTGATGTAGGTTCGCCAAAATACTGTCTGGGGTGTCGAGCACCGCAGAGGCGAGGGAATAGTAACCCGAACCACGTGTCGGATCAAACGCAGTCGCTCGGCCGTTGCGCTCGCTCGTCTTCGGCCCGCATGTCCCGTTCGCCAAATCGCCCCGAACTCCCGCCGTCGCGCCGGTCGATACTACCGGAGCAAGCTTTCGGCCCTTTCCGGGATTTCGGCTCATGCCTTGGATGTTCTCTCGCCGCGAGGCGTTCCGCACGGCCGCGGCAGTCGGTGCCGCCGTCACCGCTGCTGCGGGCACCAGCACGCACGCCGGCCCGCTGATCGAGCGGGCCAAACCCGGTTGGGTGTTCGGCCGATTCACCGGCGCACGGGCCACGGCGGAAGCACTGTTGGCGAATGGCGTGGGGTGCGTGTTCGGCATCCCCGGCGCGCAAGAGAACGAACTGTGGGACGAGTTCAAGGCGTGCGGGGTGCCGTACCTGCTGCCCGCCCACGAGTACGCCGCCGCGTGCATGGCCGACGGGTACGCCCGCGCCACCGGCCGCCCCGGCGTGCTGTGCGTGGTGCCCGGCCCCGGCATCACCAACGCGCTCACCGGCCTGGGTGAAGCGCTACTCGACAGCGTGCCCGTGGTGGCAATCGTCGGCGACGTGGCGAACGGCGGCAAGTTCCGACCGTTCCAGGTTCACTCGCTCGACTCCGTCGGCCTGCTCAAGCCGGTGACGAAGTGCGTGCTGCCGGTGACGAAGGCCGACCAGATCCCGGCCGCGATTCACTCCGCGTTCGCCACGGCCGTCAGTGGCGAACCCGGCCCGGTGGCGGTGGTCATCCCGTACAACCTGCTGATTGAAGTGGCCGACTTCCGCACCCCGCCGCCGTGCGTGCCGGCCGTGCCGTTCGACCAGTCGGCGTTCGACGTGGCGCTAGCGATGCTCGGCGACAAGAAACAGCGCATCGGCATCTACGCCGGGGCCGGGTGCATGGCGTTCGCGCCGTCGCTCGCGCAGGTGGCCGAACTGCTGCAAGCGCCGGTCGCCACGAGCGTGAGCGGGAAGGGCGTGATCCCCGACTGTCACCCGCTGGCGGTCGGTTGGGGGTACGGCCCGCACGCCGGCGAGGTGGCCGAAAAGGCGTTCGCCATCGATCCGTTGCACCCGCTTCGGAGCGGCGTCACGACCCTGCTCGCGGTCGGTGTGAAGTTCAGCGAGGTGAGCACCGGGTACTACGGCAACCCCAAGATTTCCAGGGTGATTCACGTCGACGCGAGCGCGGCCAACCTGGGCCAGGTGGTGCCGGCCGACGTGTGCGTTCACGCCGACGCCGGCGTATTTATGAGTAAATTGTTAGAGAGTGCCGAACTTGTGAGAAGGCCCGCCAACGGCCAGTTGGTCGCCCGCATCAAGCGGCTGAAGTGCGATTCGGCGAAAGCCGCCGACGCCCTCCCGCCGACCAAGTGCGGCATCGACCCGTTGCACCTGATCCGCACCATGCGGAAGCACCTGCCCGAAGACGCTCTCCTGTACACCGACGTCTCGGTGAGCGAACACCTGGCGGCCGAACACTTCAGCACCCACCACCCCCGCACCTACTTCAACCCGGTGGACAACCAGAGCATGGGGTGGAGTCTCCCGGCGGCGCTCGGCGGGCAGCGGGCGTGTCCGGATTGTGCGGTGGCGGTGCTCATCGGCGACGGCTGTCTGATGATGTCAATGGTGGAGTTGAGCACGGCGGCGCGGGCCGGGCTACCTGTGAAGGTGTTCGTGCTGGACGACCGCGCGTATCACTACATGCAAATGCTGCAAGAGCCGGCGTACCGCCGCACCACCGCCACGCACCTGGCCAAGCTGGACTACCAGGCGCTCGCCCGAGGGTTCGGCATCGGGTACGCGGAGGCCACCCGACCGGACCAAATCGACGCGGTGGTGAAAGCCGCCGCGTGCCATGCCGGGCCGGTGCTGGTGCGGATCGCCACCGACTACGGCGACCGCAAGGTGCGGTGGGTGGAGGCCGTCCGCGACCGCTACACGAAGGAACTGACCGCGGCGCAGAAGGCCCGCTTCCTCGCCCGCATCGCCGCGCGGGAGGTGACGAACGCCGGCAAGTCGAGTGATTGACCGCCGGCGGTCAGTCGCCGGCCGCGGCGAGAACCGTCGGGTGGACCTTCGCGAACTCTTCCCACGTGGGGTACACGAAGGGCGTCCCGCCGGCCCGCCGCAGGTGCTTCGCCTGCGATTTGGCCAGCAGGTAGTGGTAGTGGTTCGGCTCGTGCGGGTCGCGGTACAACACCACCCGCACGGTGGGGGCGTTCGGGTCGTCTGGCAGCGGGTGGGCCGTGAGGGTCACGTCTTCGATCAGCGACCACCCGGTCGGCACCGCGGGCGGGCGGGTTTCCACGAACACGTGGTGCCGCTCGCCCGCTTCGGATTTACCACCTTTGATGAGGTACATGGCGCGTCCCTGACGTGGGCTGTTCTAATGATCGAGCGACACCGCCGTTCTTTTGCCACCTTCATGCGACCGCACGTGAATCCGGCCCGTTTTGGTTGGCCGGACAGTGTCAGTCGAGATCCCAAACCAGCACTTTGCCGCGGTCACCCCCGATTGCGGCCAGGGTGCCGTCGCGGCTGACCGCCAGAGATTTGATGCGGCCAATTTTCCAAGCGTAGGACGTCACCTCCTCCCAGTTCGGCGCCGCCCACACCCGCACCAGTTCGTCATGACCGCAGGTGAGTAGGCGCGTACTGTCGGCGGTGAACGCCAGCCCCTTCATCTCTTTCCGATTCGGTGCCCGGCGGACGATCTCAGTTCGATTCTCCACATCCCACACGACCACCGCCTCGGCGTGCAAACTGGCGAGCAACCGGCCGTCTGGGGAGAATGCGAGCCGTCCGCCGTAGTTGCTTGGTTTCGAGGGAGTCAGCACGGCAAGTTCCTTGCCCGAGGTCGCGGCGAGAAGGCGGACGCAGGAGGTCGGATTCTCCTCGTCGTCGTAGATGTCCACGGCCGTTGCCAGCC
Organism: Planctomycetia bacterium; assembly: GCA_031387445.1. Classification (GTDB taxonomy): domain Bacteria; phylum Planctomycetota; class Planctomycetia; order Gemmatales; family Gemmataceae; genus JALHQU01. Next base: position 1,355 of record JANNDF010000921.1, on the reverse strand, counting down.
GCTTGCCGTCGGGGTGGTACGCAATGCTGTCGCCGTCGATGGGGGCGACAAGTGACAGCGGTTTGCCTGACGGCAGCGACCACGCGGACTCCGACCACCCTGAGCCGACTGCGATGAACCGCTTGCCACTCGGGGAGAAGGCGACCGCCCGGCATCCCTTGCCGCGGAAGAGGGGTTTACGGGTATCCTGAGCCTGCCAAACCGCCACCTCCCGCCCCCCGCCCCAGGCGAAGAACCGCCCGTCCGGGCTGACCGCGAGCGAGAACGTCCCCTTCTCGCACGCCCATCGCCGCAGTTCAGTCTGGCTGCCGATGTCCCACAACCGGATGAGCAGGTCGCTGGAACACGTCAGCAACCGCCCGTCGGGGGTGAAGGCGAGGTCGTACACCGGCCCGGTGTGAAACTTCCAGGTGAGCATTGGCGTTCACACGGTAACGGCAAACGCCGCACGAGAGGTCTCGTGCGGCGTGCGTGATTCGCTCGTCTCCCGATGACTACTCCAGTAGCAAGGTCGGCTCCCAGCCGACGCGCTCGGCGTTCGCCTTCAGCTTCTCCAGCGCCCGGTTCTGGATCTGCCGCACCCGCTCCTTGCTGATCCGGAGCAGATGACCGATCTGCCGCAAGCTGTGCGTGCCGTTGCCGGTCAGCCCGAACCGCAGGTCGAGCACCTTCCGCTCGCGGGGCCGCAGGTTCTCCATCAGGAACTTGAGCGCTTCTTGCCGCTCGTTGTTCTCTTGTAGGGAGAGGGTCTGGGTGTCCGGCATCGCCTCGGTCAGTTTGAAGTCGCTGTCGTCGTCGAGGACGGCGTTCAGCGAGACCGGGGTGCGGGTGGCCGTTTGCAGGTGGTTCAGGTGTTCCAGGCTGCTGCCGGTCCGCTGGGCCAGTTCCTGCGGGGTCGGGATGTGCTTGCCGCCGTGGGCGAGGGCTTCACTTTCCTGTTGCAACAGGCCCAACTCTTGCAGGTGGTGAGGGCTCAGGCTGACCAGGTGGCTCTGGCGGGCGACGGCGATCTGAAGCGTCTGGCGAATCCACCAGGTGGCGTAGGTGGCCAGGCGGGTGCCGTGCGACACGTCGAACCGGTCGATCGCCTGCATCAGCCCGCACACCGCTTCCTGGAGGAGGTCGGTGTAGCTCAGGCTGTGGTGCCGGAACCGCTTGGCCACGTGGGCGGCGAGACGGATGTTGGCGGACGCCAGGCGGTGCTTGTAGTGGACGTAACGGTTGTGGAGGCGCTTGACGGCGGTCGCTTCGCGGCAGGCGTCGGTACACTGGTCGCGGATGAACTGGGCCATCGGCCACGGTTCGAGCGGCGGCCGGCTCTCACGAAGGTTGGGGAAGTGTCGGAGGAGTACCCG
>JANNDF010000854.1:0-28602 GCA_031387445.1 Planctomycetia bacterium | reverse complement strand
TCCAGTTGCGGCGACTCACCCGCTGGGCCGCGTGGGCGGCCGGCGGGTTATTCCTGGTCGTCGTGGCCGTGTGGAACGAACTGCCGCCGATAGTGCCGCTCGCCCTGGCCGTGCCGACGATGATCTGCGTCTGGAAATCGTTGCAAGCGCTCTCGGCCGTGATCACGCTCGGCGACCGGCGGCGGGAGGCGCTGTCGGCGACGCCGACCGAGCCACCGGCGGATCTGACGGACGACGCGCCGGTCCGCTGGTGGGAACTGCTGAAGGCCGGGTTCGAGTCGGTGCCGTACCTCGAACCGCTTTTCGACGGAGCATCGGCCCTCGCCGGTAAGCCGTGGCGGGTGCTCAAGCGGGGGTCGCTGCGGATCCCGGTCATCCGCCTGCCGGCTGACAACTATCACGCGGGGCGGTATTGGGTGTACGAGCAGCACCGGGTGCGGCTCGCGGCCTACGCCCTGTTGCTCGCGGCGTGCGAAGGCGGACAGACGCCGTACGCCGTCGTGCTGTTCGGCGGGAGTTACGAGGGGGTCGCGGTCCCGATCCTTTCGGCGACGGCGGTGATCGCCAAATTGGACGAACTCCGACGCGGTCTCGATTTGGAACGGATGGGCATCCCGACACCGCTCCCGACCAACCCGAACGTCTGTTCCGGCTGTCCGCTCGGGCGGCCCCGCGTCGTGACCGCCGCGGACCGGAACGACGAGTCGCTCGGACGGAAGCTGCACGTCGTCACCGGCCCGGACGGGCGGGCGTACCACAGCGAGTGCGGGGATCGGTTCGGGTGGACGCCGCCGCACGACAACGCGGTCCGGAAACGATTAATCCCGTTGGCTTGACTGCCCGCCCACACGGCGGCGGATTTCAGCCGCTAACCCGGCGGGCGTCGGCCGCGGACGCGGTCGAGCAGAGTCAAAAATGCCCGTCCGAACGACCCGAGCCGAGACCCCGGTCGAAATTCCCCGGCGAGTTCGTCCACGGCCGCCAGACACGCGTTCCGATTTTCGAACCGCCCGTCCGGGTCCAGTGCGAGACAGCGGGCGAAAAATCGGTCGAGGGCGGCGACGGCGGACCGAGGAATTCGGTCGCGGTCGGGAATCCATTCCGACGGCGGCCGGTATTTCCCGGCGAAGGCGTCGCGTAATTTCGGCAGTCCGGCCCGGCCGCCGACGCCGTCGAAGGGAATTTCCAGGGTGAGCAGTTCGTAGCCGAGAACGCCGAGCGAAAAATAATCCGCGCGAAAATCGACCGGGGCCTTTTCCAGGAATTGTTCGGGGGCGGCGTAGGGTGCCGAGACGCCGTCGCCGAATTCCCTCCGCGTCGTCCGTTCGACCGGCCACGCGGAGCCGAAATCGATCAGGGTGAATTTCGTCGGCCGCGGTTCGAGGACGACGTTCGCCGGTTTAATGTCGCCGTGGACGGAATGGGCGTCGGAATGAAAGTGTCCGACCCCGTGAAATAATCCCCGCAAGAGCCGGACGATTTCCCGGCTGCTCGGCCGCGGCTGCTTGTTCACCCGCACGTCGGCCAGGTATTGATCGAGGGGAATCCCCCACACCCAACTCGTCAGCACAGAAATCCGATCTCGCTCCGGGCTGCTCTCGTGAATTTTCGGCAGGTTGAGATTTCTCTCCGCGGCCCGGCGGAGCGTCTCCAACTGTTGGCTCGTGGCCGGCGACCGCGGCAGGGTGTGCAGCACGCGAAAATCGCCGCCGATGCCGGCCCGCGGGTCGAACACTTTTCGGGCCGTCCCCCGCCCCAGAATTTCGACGACGAAAACCGCCCGCCCCCCGACGGTGACCGCGTCGGTCACCGGGTAGCGCCGACCGCGGCAGCGAATTTCATCCGGCCGCCCCACCAATTTCCACTCCTCGCGAAAGCGAATTCTCCGTCCCCGTTTCCGCCACCCATCATTTTCGACGCCGGCAATTCCCGTTGGCATTTTTTAGTCCCGGAGTGGGCCTGCTTACCGCGGGACCACCGGTAGCCGCAACTCCTTGTCGGGAATCGGCCTGGGGAACCGGGAGTGGACCGGGACGCCGCAACGGGCCGGTCCGCGCAATCGGGCAACAATCGGCCAACGGAAGTGCCCGAAGCCCACCCGAGATTCCCCCCAGGCTCGGCTGAGGAACCGATGCGGACGGATTTATCTTGGCCCGTGTGACGCGGTGCCACAAGGGCACCGGGCACGCGGAGGAAAAAACATGTTCTCGTTTTTCGACCACCTGCGGCGGCGGGCCTGCGACTCGGTCCTCGCCGGAATGTACGACGCCTTCGAGCTGATCGAGACGCGCAACGCCGACGAGCAGACGCGGACGGCGGATTTACTGCTCGCCAAATTCAGCGGCGAGGCCGAGCCGAAGCCCGCAGCCCCGGTCCCGGTGCCGGCACCGCGTCCGGCCCCGGCGGTGACGCAACGGCCGTCGCTCCCGTCCCCCGCCGCGCCGGCGATCCCGGCTCCCCCGGCCGGCGGGGAGAGTCTCCAGCCGCGGAAGCGCGGCCGGCCGCCGAAGAACCCGGAGGGTCAACAATGACCCGCCGGGAAAAGGAACTCTGCGTCGTCCTCTGCCACCACCTCCGAATTCTGTCCATCGACCAGATCGCCCGGGGGTGGTGGCCGCCCAACCGGGACGCCCGCTGGCGGGCGCGGGCCGACGTGAACCGGCTTGCCCAGGCGAAGTGGTTGATCCCGGTCACGGTCCTCGCCCGCCCGCCGCTCGAATTATCCCGGCCGATTTTCGCGTGGGCACCGGGCGACGCCGAGCCGGATTATTCGCTCCTCGAAGACTGGTGCCGGGAGCGGTGGGAATGTCCGGCCGTGCAGACCGAGGTCGCGGTCGCCGGGCGGCGGGCGCTCGAAGTGTTCGGCGGCTCGACGCCGGGCGGCGTGAAGAACGCCTGCCAGACGACGCACGACCTGCACGTCGGCGAAATCTTCCTCCGCTACCGCGAGTGCGGATTGAAGTGGCGGGAGCAGTGGGTCGGTGAGGACGCGATTTCGGCCCGTTGGGGTTGGACAAAAATCCCCGACGCGGTGCTCTGCGACGCCGACGGCTCCCCGGTCCGGGCGGTCGATTTCGGCGGGGCGTACGGGGACGAACGGCTGCGGGATTTCCACGCGGCCTGTGCCGCTAAATCCCTTCCCTACGAACTGTGGTGACCGCGATGGCGAAGCGTACGCACGACATTTCCGGGCGCGACCGCAAACTCCTGGAGTTCGTCGGCCAGTACCGACTCGGAACGGACGACCTGTTCCGGCGGGTCTTCTTCCCGGACGTGACCGACCCGCGGGCGGTCCGCAAGGTCACGTTCCGGCTCGTGCAGCAGAAATACCTGCGCAAGTTCCAGCTCGGACCGAAGGCGGCCTACTACGTCCTCGCCCCGCGGGCGTGCCGGCTGGTCGGGGCGAAGGTGCGGGAGCCGGTCCCGTTCACCGAGCAGTCGTTCCCGGGCGCGCTCGGGGCCGCCGGCTTTTGCGTTGCCACGGGGGCCAAGCGGTACACGGCGGCGAAGTTCCAGGCGGCCCACCCGGACCTGTGCAAGCCGGGCCAGTGCCGGTCGAACTATTTCAAGGAGGAGGTCGAGGGGCGGTTCACGCTCGGCATGTTCCTGTTCGACCGGGCCACGTCGCCGAAGCGGATGCTCGCGAAAATCCGCAAGGTGATCGCGCAGCGGTATTCCATGCCGGCGTTCCGCGATCTTATCCTGGCCGGCCGGTTCCAACTGGTCATTCTGACAGGGTATACTGGGAAGTGTCTCGAACTGGAAAAGGCCGTTCGGGTCGGCCACCGCGGGCCGGTGCGGGTGCGCGTCGCCGTGGTGCCGGAACTGGGAGACTTGCTCACGGGCGGCTGACGCATGCGGATTCCCACCTCGGAGACGAACGACACGCTCGACGCCGCGTCGCTGCCGCCGACCGAGGGCACCGAACTCAACTACCGCACCCGCCCGGACGTCGATACCGAAATCCGCTTTACTCGGCACGCCCTGACGTTCGCCGTCGGCGTCTCCGTCGCGGCCGCCGTCGCCGTCCGGTTCCTGGTCCCCGAATACCTCGGCTACGCGGCCGTCGCCCTCTTCGGCGTGGTCTGGTGGTTCGTCCCGGAAGCCACCCGTCCCGATCCGGAAACCCCGAGCCGGACGTTTGAATTCCGCCTCTGGCTCGTCGCGGCGCTGGTCGGGTGCGTCGCGCTGCACGCCACCGTCCCGCCCCTCCTCGCCGGCTACCTCGTCGCCTTCCCGTGTGCCGTCGCCGCCCTCGCCGGGCTGGCCCTCGTCTACGCCCGGCAGGTCGTCGCCTGGATGGCGGCGAACCCGAAGGTCTACGGCGACGTGGGCCGGGAGTGGCAGGGTTACTTCCCGCACCCGGGCCGGTGGGTGGTGTGCGAGCAACTGCCGGCGGCGCGGGCGACGGTACTCGCCCCGTTCTTCCTGCTCGCGGCGTATCTGTTCGGCGTCCTCGTCTTCTTCGAACTCGGGTTCGAGAGTCGCAACCCACTCGCTCCGCCGCTCGCCGTCGGCGGTTTCCTTCTCTTCCTCGGCCTGATCGTCCTCGTGCGGCGTCTGTTCGCGCGGGACGAGGGGTTCTCGCTCGGACTGATCGCCCGCGTGCTTTGGGATCTGCTGGTCGTCTTCGCCAGCTACAACCGCCACCGCACCCCGGCCGCCGGCGTGTTCCGCTTCCCACTCCGCCGGCTCGTCGGTGTGGACGGTCGCAAGCAGTTCCTCTTGATTGTGTTGTTGACGGCCGGGCTGGCGACGGCCGTCGTCCTGCCGCCGGTCTGGCCGCCGTCCGTGACGGCCCGGCCCGTGCAGGGGCAGCTACTCTCGCACGAACGCGACTACCTGTCGCAGCTCCCGCCCGGCGAAGCGCGGCAAGAGGCCGCGGCGCTCGTCCGAAGTCGGACGATCACGGAGGACGACGTCGAACGCATGGAAGAGGAGCGGTGGGAGTCGATCCCCCGGCGGGTCGTCACGGTCCTGGTGGCGGTGCCGCTCGGCGTGGTGTTCCTGACCGCGGTCGTCGTCTGGGCGAGCGTGGGCGAACTGCTCGCCGGGTTTTACCTCGCACTCGAAGCGCCGGGCGGTCGGGCGCGAACGACCGACAGCGAGTGGGACGTCTACGTCAGCCGGCTGGTCAATTCCCAGCACGTTCTCGAACGGGAACACCTGCTCGTCGGGTTCAGCCTGTTCGGCGACTATCCGGTGCTGCTGCACAAGGCGATCCTCGACCAGCACTACCACCTGACGGGCGACACCGGGTCGATGAAGACGTCGCTCGTCGCCGGCCCGCTCGCCGCCCAGTTGATGGCCCGCGGCGACTGCTCGGTGGTCGTGCTCGACCTGAAGGGGGACCGGTCCCTGTTCGAGACGTGCCGGGTCGAGGCCCAACGGGCGGGGTTGCCGTTCTCCTGGTTCACCACCGAGCGGGGCCGGTCGAGTTGGGTGTTCAACCCGTTCGAGCAGTCCTACCACGCCGACGTGACGCCCGAGCAGGAGTCGGAGACGCTGCTCCAGGGCATGTCCCTCGACTACGGGGTGGACTACGGGCGGGCCTACTTCACCTCGCAGAACGAGATGTCGCTGAAGGCGCTCATGCGGAAGTTGAACCTGAAGTCGGCGGCCGCCCTGTTCGACCTGTTGAACGACCCCGGGGGCGGCGGCATCCTGTCGGTGCGGGAGTTGAAGGACGCGGGCCACCTGCGGGCCATCGCCAGCCGGCTGATGACCATCGCCCCGCTGAACGCCGAGTTGCCGGCCGGGGCGGGCCGCCGGATCGAGGTGGCCGACGTGCTGCGGCGGAAGCAGGTCGTCTACTTCAACCTGAGTTCCCCGCAGGAGCCGCTGTCCGCGGCCACCATCGCCCGCATGTTCCTGTGGTCCCTCTTCTCGTGCGCCGCCCACAACCGGGTCAAGGACAACCGCGTCTACCTGTTCATCGACGAGTTCCAGCAGATCATCGCGGAGAACATCAAGCCCCTGTTCTCGATGATCCGCGGCCTCCGGGTGACCCTCGTGCCGATCCACCAGACGCTCGGCCAACTCGACCAGCGGGGGGCGGACCTGATCGACACGGTGGACTCGAACACGGCGGTCAAGCACGTCCTGCGGGCGTCGGAGCCGCGGACGGTGAGGCGGATCGCGGAGATGTCCGGGGTGCAGACGTATCACACGTTCTCGTGGACCCAGGACACGACCGAGGGGGACGGGACGATCGACCCGTCGCTCGCCGTCGACGGGCTGGTCCAGGTGAGCGAGAGCCACGGCGACGCCCTCGACAAGAACACAATCCTGGCGGTGAGTTCGGACCAGGCGTCGAGTTTCATTCGCTTCACGTTCGGCAGCGGTTATACTCAGTTTGCGGGGCGAACGACCGTCGTCCGGTCCCTCTTCCCGATCGACCGCGAGAAGTACGAGCGGCGGGACAACGCCCCGTGGCCGATCCTGCCCGACGACTCGGTGGCAGCCTCGCTGCCGGCCAAACCGACCGACCCGAAATCGCTCCCCCCCGCACCGCCCGACGGCAAGGCCACGGACTGGGACGAGCGGTTCCGGAACGATGACCTATAGTTGCGTAGTCGTACCGCGCCCTTCTTCATCCGCGATTCGGAGGACGAACCCATGTTGAATCCATCTGGCGGACGGGGGCATTCCGCCCTCCCGCCCGGCCGGAAGAATATGTTCGACACCCTGTCGACGTTCGGCACGCTCGCCATCATCCTCGTCGTCGGCTACTACCTGCTGACGTTCCTCGGCAAGGTCGGGGGGCCGTCGAAAACCTCGACGCCCCCGCCGGCGGTCGAATCGTGGGACGCCCCGTCGTCGAGAGACAACTTTTCGGGGAAGGCCGGTCCGTCATCCTCGCCGGACGTACGGCTGGCGTCCGACCGCGGCGTCGAACAGCAGGCGTTGGCGTTCGCCAAGACGCGGCAGGCTCTGGCCGTCGCGCGGGCGGACGACGTGACCCGGCTCGCCGACGAGTGTCTGGCCGAGATCGCGGCGTTCGACGCGACGGTGCAACCGCTCCTGGCCGGCGACGACGGCAAGAAGGTCGCCGGCGACCCGATCCAAATCGCCCGGTTCCGGGCGGTCTACGAGAAGGACCGGGCGGGCAAGGACGTGGCCGAGCGGCTGCGGCGGGCCGCCGCCGACCTCGCCGCCCCGGTCCGGGCGTCATACGCGAACGCGAAAGACGGGTCGAATCCGAGCGATCTGGTGTCGGGCGAACTCGACCGGCTGGCCACGCAACTGGTCGGGTTGAAGCGGGTCTGGGAGCAGGACCGGCGGACGGTCGATGCGGTCGTCGCGGACGCCAGGCGGGGCAAACACCCGGCCGCGGCGCTGACGCTCGACCAGGCGGTGCGGGCCGACGCCGAGGCCGAGGCGCTCGCCCTGGCGACGGCGACCGAGAAGGAGCGGGCGAAAGTGCGGGCGGAGATGAAGGACAAGCAGGTCAAGGAGGCCGGCGAACTCGAACGCAAGGTCGAGGAGGCGAAGTTGGAGAAACTCCGCTCCACCCGGCTGGCCGAGGCCGGCCGCATCCAGACCGACGCCGAGATCACGAAAGAGAAGGGCAAGGACGCGGTCGCCGAGGAGAAGGCCAAACTGGAGAAGGAGCGGCTCCTCAAAAAGGCGAAGACGAACGAGGTCAAGCAGGCCCTCGCCCCGTTCCTCACCCCCGGCTACCACCAGCCGTTCCGCTACGGGGCCGGCGGGCTCGGCATGGAGCGGGCCGTGAAGAAGGAGCCGATCTCGCTGTCCAAGCTCCAGGCGATCGGGGGCCTGGAGCAGACCATCACGGGCTTACAGGAACTCGCCGGCGTCGCGTGTCACAGGAGCGACGACCTCCGTCCGCGGTGGGGGTGTGGCGGCTACGCCCCGTGGTGGTCGGCCAACCAACAGGAGATGATCCAGAAGGCCCAGGATCTGCTCATCGAACTCGGCCCGGTCCTGATCGAGGAAGGGCTGCTCGCCAAGTAACCCGGCCCGCCCGAGAATCGCCCCAACTTCGACCCCGCCGCACGGCGGGGTCGCGTTATTCTGGGACTTGTCGGGGGCGATTCCCCCGCCGCTCCCAGCCGACTACCCAAAACACACGCGGGCTGGACGAGAATCGAGGTGCGTCCGACCCCCGCGACCGCTTTCCAATTTCCCCCCACCCGGAAATTTCAAAAAACAACCGGTGGCTGAGGTTTTACACCCTTTGATCCTTCCCGCCGCCTGGAAGTGCAACCCAAGGCGATAGACGCGAGCGCACCCCGAACCGGAACGTGTTTCTCGGTACCCGGGGTGGCAAGAACGAGTCCGCTGAAAACGTCGTTCGTGCTCATTGCGTCGCAAGAGACCCCGGGTGGGTCTCTTGTTTTTCTCGTGGTGCCGCCATCGCGTGGTCCCGATTTGAACGGTCCGTGCGACCGCTGAAATCGACTTCGGCATGACGCCGGATTCGGAACACACCCGGCTGCAAGCCGGATCACGAAGGAGAGAGACGATGGCCCTACAAGCCGACAACAAGTGGCATTGCAAGGTGACGCACTACGAGAACGGGCGGGTCGTAACCCGGCGGATTCATTCCATCGCCATCCAGGCGACGGACGGCAGGCTTTACACCCTGACGGAAAAGAAGCTGCCGGACGCGATCGCGCTCTTCACGGGGGAATCTCACAGCGGTGAGCACATGGCCGAGGTGCTCATGAACCCGAAGCCCCCGCTGCGCCTCAGGGACATTCCGAAAGGATGGCCCGAAGGCCGGGATCTGATGCACGTGGTGATTGGCTTCTTGCTGCTGTCCGGCATCGAGTTGCTGATCGACGCGGTTAGGAGTTTCCTGAACGCGGCCCACATGTAACAGACCCCAAACGACAGGTGGAATCGGATCGGTCTCCGGTTCCCCCTGTCCCTTTCTGACACACCCGACGCCCGGCGGCAACCGCCCGCGGCTTCCGTTCGCCGATACCCGACGCACCGAGTTGGCCCTGCGATCAACCGAGACGAAATCGGCCCCGTGAGGGGCCGCGCCGATTTTCGCACGGGGCGAGAAACCCGGACGGCAGCCGACCGTCCGGGACGATGGTCAATCTTCTTCCGGGAGCATGACGGTGACGCACGGCGACAGGTCGTCGCTCGGCCCGCACACGCTCTTGAGTTGCACGGGTTTGGGCGACCGGTTGTCGTTGAGAACGAGAACCTGAAAGCGAACATCCCGGCGTCCCTTGCCGGCCGAGCGGCTGGCGTGACCCATCAAGGTGAGTACGTCCCAAAGTCGTCCGGCCTGGTCCTGGCCGGTCACGCCGGTGGGGATTTCCACGCACCGGCCCCAGGCGGCCCGGGTCAGGGCGACCGGGTAGCGGAAGCCGGCTTGCTTGGCGGTCGGGGTTACGTCGATCAGGGTGCCGTCGGCGAGGGCATCGGCCCGCGTGTACGAAGCGAGTACTTCGTATTCGGAAGGCTGGTCGCCTGTCGTGAGGGGAGGGTCGATCCGCTCCGGTTCCTGGGCCGGCGGGGTTTCGTCCTCGATCATCGAACGGGCGATTTCACACCAATCGACTTCGCCCAATGCGGCGTTCATCAAGTCGCTGGCCAAGCTCGCTTTTTCGATCGTGCACGCCTCGTGAATCGACTCCTTGAGTTCCTCGGCGAGCCGCGACAGCGCCGAGCGGTCGGCGTCCTCGTCCGCGCATTCGGCGATGAGGTCGCGGGTGCGGTCGGTCCAGTAGCGGTAGCTGCCTTCCTCGTTGCTGATCCACAGGTTGACGGCCCAAGTTTCGTAGTTGGACCAGCCGTTGTAGGTGGGTTTTTCGTCGTGTTTCATGTGCCTCTGCGTGTCGTGGCCCCGAGCGTCGGCCCGGGACCGGGTTAATGACCCCTGCCCCCCAGACATCGTTTCGGGAGGAGGGGCGGTTCATGAGTCCCAACGGGGCGAACCGCTCCTCCGCCCGGAACGAGTCGTCGCCGAGGACCGCCGGAGCCGACCGGAGGCCGGTGGGGTTGGGGTGGGCGGAGCGGAGGCCAGTCCAGGTGGAGAAGGAGCGGAGCGACTGGACCTTGACGGGCCTTCGCGGAGCGAACAGGCGGGGCCGGAGGGCGGTGGAGGCGGGCCGAGTCAAACAGTGGGCCAGGCGCGAGCCTGGCGGGGGTGGGGTGGAATTCCCCCGCGGTGCGGGGAAAACACGGCGACCTCCGGACGGGGCGGCCGGAGGCGGGTGACGCCGACCCGAAGGGTTGGCGTGGGGGCGGGCGGAGCGGAGACGTGTCAAGCTGGGAAAGGAGCTATGCGACTGAAGCTTGAGGCGGCTCGGCGGAGCGGACAGGTGGGGTGCCGCAGGGCGGCCCGCCCGGAGGGCGTCATATTACTCGGGCGGTCTTGGAGAGGGGCGGAGGGATGATACCGCGGACGAGACGGACTCGGCCGTGCGAACCGGTGGCCGGAGGCCGTCGATGCGAAGCTCCTCGGCCTGACCCTGACCGGCTGACTCTCGAAAATCGCCTTGCGAATTGATTGCCTCGGACGAGTGATATGAGTCGGTGCCGGACAACCCGCCTCGAACACGATTCGAAGCGGGTCTTCGCTCGCGCGGAGGAAAACCCTGGGACTGCTCTTACCCGGCCGCCGTCTTCTGCACCTTCTGCACGGCGGCGCGGGCGACGGTCCGGATGTCCGGGTGCTCGTCGTCCGCCGCCTTGGTCAGCCCCGGCACCGCCTTCGCCGCCTTCGGTCCGATGGCCCCGAGGGCATGGCAGGCCGCCCAGCGAACGTCGGTATCGGCATCCACCAACAGTCCGATGAGGGCGGGCACGGCCTTGACCGCTTTCGGACCGATGCCGGCGATTGCGGCCGCGGCGAGTCGGCGGATCTCGGCGTCCGGGTCGGCCAAGCCCTCCATCAGTGCGGGCACGGCTTTCGCCGCCGCCGGCCCGATCTTCTTGAGGGCGTGGGCGGCTACCCGGCGGACCTGCGGCTCGCCACTCCCGAACGACTCGATCAGCATCGGCAGCACCGGCTGGGCGGCCGGACCGGCCAGCCGAAGTGCCTCCCCGGCGTGGTGGCGCACCTCCCCGTCCGGATCGGCCAGGGCGTTCAACAGCGCGATCAGCGCCTTCTTCGCCCCGCCCCCGGCGGTCCCCAGCCGGACGGCAGCCCGCCGCCGCTCCTCCGGCCGGCGGGCCTTCAGCCCGATGATCAGTAGGTCCATGTCGTCCATCGCGACCCCTCCGCTTCGGTACGGGGCAGCGGCCCTCGGGAGACATTCCCGCGGTCGGCCGTCGCCCCCGTCCTGGGCGGTCCCACGACGGGAGCGGCGGCGGAAAAACCTGTTGTTCGCGCGAGCGTCGATCCTGGCCGCCCTCGACCGTGAGGGGACGGCCACGACCGGCAGAGAAATTATGCCGGAGGAATGGATATCCGTGCCGTGTAAAGTCCGCGGCAATCGGTGACGGGTCGGGTCGGATTGAAGTGGCCGAATCTCGTAGAAGATGGTGACTCGTGGGCGACGATCGGAGTCGTTCGATGAATGGGTGCCACCGGTCGTCGAAAAACCGTTTGGGGGCGAAGGCGGGAATCCTCGGGCTATTCCAGAAGCCCCTCGCTCTTGAGCCACGGCGTCAGGGCATCCTCGACGATGTCTTGCTGGGTGTAAGTCTCGATCCCGTTCAGTTGTCGCTGGAGCGACGCCCGCTTGAGGGCGTCGGCGATCTCGGGTTTGAGTCGCACCGTGACCGGCACAAGCAGGGCAGAATGGAGCGACGACGCTTTCGGCCGCTTGAATGGGACGGTCTTCGACGGCCGCGGGAGGCTGGCAGGGTTCGGTCGTTCGATCGGCGTCTTCTCTTCTCCGAGTGGGACGGGCTCGTCCGCCGGTTGCGACACTCTCGGTCCCGCGTCCGGCGCGTCTTGGTTGATGAACGCCCGCATCAAGTGTGGGTCTACTCCGTCCGGGGCGGCTTCGACGCCGGCCACCAGGGATCGTCTCTCGGCCATAATCCTCCGTTACCGTTTGCGATTCGCCGCCCGCTCGGTCTTCCCGCGGGTCAAACCGACGAGATCGGCATCGACCGCTTCCGGGAGCAGTTCGCGGAACAACGCCCCGATCTCCCGGGCCGCTTCCCGCTCCCGCGTACCCATCCGCCAGACGAGTGACGATTGTCCCGGCGCGTCGGCGTAGGCTTGGCGGAGCGTGATCGGCGTGGCGGCCAGCGTCAGCTTGAGGGCCTCGGCCGCCTGCCGCATGTCGCGGGTCAGGCGGAAGTCCTTGCCGACCATCGACAGCACGGCGATGGCCTGGGGTGCCCCCTTGCGAATGGCCTGGGCCTGTCGGACGAACGCGGTGTTCTTGGCCAGTGCCCGCGCCTCGAACATCGACGCCTTGCACGGGACGACGGCCAGGTCGGCCCACATCAAGAGTGCCCGACTCGTCTCGGTCTGACTGCCGGGTCCGTCGCACACGACGTAGTCGGCCTCCTTGGTCAGGGTCGGCAGGCCGTCGAGAACGGCGTCGGCGGTGGCGTAGCGGACGACGTGGACGCCGGGCACCGCCTCGGCGATCCACTCCGACGACGAGTTCTGCGAGTCGCAGTCGGCGAGGACGACGGCGTGCCCCTGCTCGTGAAGCCAGGCGACGAGGTTGCCCGCGATGGTGGACTTCCCCACTCCCCCCTTGGAATTGACGACGGCGATGATCATGCAAGCTGGCTAGCACGCCGTCGGTCCGACCGGCAAGCCGGAAAGTATGCCGGCCGGATGCGCCGTCGGACAGTCGGTTCGATGACCACCCAGGCGACTGCCCGCCCGTTCGTCTTCTCGGCCAGCTTGCTTGCCGGCTGGCATGTCTGCAAGTCAGTCGGTAGGTCACGCGGTCCGCACATTGTGTCTTGCGCGGCCAATGGGCACGACATAGCGTCTGGGACGGCGGGCGGTTGTTGGGAACGGGATGTGCCATCCGAGACAGGATTCGGACGGAGCGGGGACGTGATGAATCAGGTTCGATGCGGCGGGAACGGATTGGGTTCGGAAATCGGCGCGCACTCGCCGCCGAAATCCGAACCGGCGTGGCGTTGGGAAAACGGCGTTGTCCTGGAAGCGGTGGGTCGTCCGGTGTTCGACGGATACGCCAACCGAAACAGGAAGCGGGTAAACCGATACGCCATTCGAGACAGGGTTCCTACGCCACCCGAACCCGGTTCCTACGCCACCCGGAGCAGGAACACTCGTGCTTCGGGGTAAGAATCGGGGGCTAACCGGCGGGAACGACTCGGGATTGTTCCCGCCTACTTCTTTACTCACTACGTACAAACGATCCGGACGGGATGGAACGAAAGGGAAGAACGGAAGCCAAGCACCAGTCGCCACACCCGCCGCGGCACGACCTGCGGAACGGCCGGGACGAGATGAACCTCGTCGAGTTCCCGTTCGCCCTGCTCTCCGACCGCGGCGGCGGGGTACTGGTACTCGTATTCCAGGTCGAGGACCGCGACCGCGCGACCGGCCTCCGCGTCAACCGCAAGCTGACCGTCACCGGCGACCCGAAGCACGGCCTGCCGACCGCGAAGGACGAAGAGGTCTACCTCGGCCTCCTGCAACTGACGAAACTGAAAACCGAGTTCAACGCGCCGGTCGTCCGGTTCACCCGGTGCGAGTTGATCGCGCTCCTCGGCTGGCCGAACACGGACTGGGCCTACGAGCGGGTGGTGACGGCGTTCGCCCGGCTCGCCGGGGTGCGGCTGTTCTACCAGAAGGCGTGGCGGGACAACGCCGACAAGGCGTTCAAGGACCGCGGCGGGTTCGGCCTGCTCGACTCCTACCGGTTCCGCGACGGCCGCAAAGGCCGCGGCCAAAACGAGGACCGGCTGTCGGAGTTCCGGTGGAACTCGGTGCTGTTCGACAGCTTTCAGGCGGGGTATCTCAAGCGGCTCGACTACGAGACGGTGCGGTCGCTGGGCACGAAGGCGAAGCGGCTCTACCGCTACCTCGACAAGCACTTCAATCCGCCGAAGTACGCCCGGCTCACGTTCGACCTGCGGACGCTCGCCTGCGAGCACCTCGGCCTCAGCCGCGACTACGACGCCTGCCAGATCCGCCGGCAACTCCGCCCGGCGATCGACGAACTGGAACGCATCGGCTTCGTCGTGCCGGCGGGTGATGCCGAGCGCTACCGCAAGCTCGGCCGAGGCCGGTGGGACGTGACCTTCGTCCGCGGCGGCGGACCGGCCACCGGAGTTCCGAAGATCACCTCCGCGTCGAAGCCGCGTCGAACGCTGTCGTCTCCCGAACCTGATAAAGACGGCGAGCGCGTGGATTCTTACCTCTTTACGCTCGGACCGGCGGCGCGGACCGCCCTCGAAGCCGACGCGCTCGCGGAGGCGAACCCGTTCGTCCGGTCGCAACTCGGCGACGACGGCTCGACGAACGGGCCACTCGCGACCGTCTGCCGCCGCATGATGATCCGCACCCACGTCCTGAAATTGTTGGAAATCCGAGGGCCACTTCGGCCGGCGTGATTCCCGCCGCGGGTCGTGCTACATCTCGCCCCGCTGTGTCTTGTGCATAGCGGTCGTCAGGAACGACAAACGTTGTTCATGGCGCTCATCGGATCGGCGGTGACACCCGGTAAACTCGGCTACCACCGAGCTAAGGGGATGGGGGTCGCACCCCGTCGCGTCACGCCCGTAGAGCCGGATGCGTCGATAGGCGCTCGTCCGGTTCGACGGAGGCTGATCGAAGTAATCCCGTCTCCCGGCCCAGGCTTCCCTCGTAAGGAAGACGGGCCGCGGCGGAGTAATCTCGATCTTCTATCCGATTGCGATTCTTTTCAGTGTGAGTGCGGGCGACAGGGGAAAACCCCGAAGGACGTTTCTTCGGGGCCGTTGTGGTTCAAAGCGGGTGACGCGACGCCAGTCGCTAATCCCGTCGAGGGGGTCCGGGCTACCGCGGCGAAAGCCGTTATGCCCGTTCAACCTCGCTGGCGTGGGGAGTTCCCGTCCTGGCAACAGGCGGGACCGGCTTGCGACCGAAGCCGGCGTCCGGGCGAAGCACCCGGCGGCGAATAGCTCAACCACGAGAGGGGCGAAAGCCCTTGCCAGTGAGTCCGACCCGGGACGGTGCCGAACCGGGAATAAGTCAGTCATCGGTGGGTAGGGGGACGCTTCTGTGTTCGGTCCCCCGAAATCGTCCGGGCCTTGGCGGCCCGGCGGAAACTGCGCCGCCCCGGGAGGGGCGGACGTGCGATGGTCGGCCCGTGGGGCAACCCACTACCGACGTGACGGGTCGGACGGAGTCCACAGCGAACCTGGGAAGCCCGATCGCGGCCGGAGTCGCGCTCCGGTGCCCGCGCGTGGTGCGCGGGTGATCGAAATGCGGTCGGGTGGGAGTGTGGCCTGAGTAGGAGCCGGCGGGAGCCGGGCCGACCCACTGCAAGGCAGTGGCGGGGCGGTTTGTTCGTTCCGGGTGGTGCCGAACGAAGTCTTCGACGAAAGGGCCGACGGGCTGTGAAGCCGATGGTGTGCGTTACTCGGGCAAGTCCTCGGACTCGCTCGCGGTTTCCCTGGGGGGAGGAACGGCGGTCTGGGCGAACGCTCTTGGGTGAGCGGCCGCCCAGGCGACGAATCGACGACGTACGCCCGAGCTTTGCCTCGGGCGTCGTTCAGGTTCGTGCGCCGCTACTCCTACGAAGTGGGACGTTGCAACTCCCTGAATACAGCACGGCGGAGCCGTGCTGTCGGCGGGGGAGCAGCGTCTCGGGCGAAGCAGGGAGCGTCGCCGCCAGGGTTACGAACGGCTTGTGGGGTGTGTGCCGTGAACACACCCCGTCTTTGAGGGCGAGAGTATCCGCCGGGGGAACATGCAGTATCGGTGCGAAGCGGTGTCGGTCGAGGGGTTCATCCAACAGCTTGCGGTGGCTTATGTATCCCGCGGGTATCTGTTCTACGTCAGCGGGGAAATTCCCGAATCGAAAGACCCGAAACGGGTCGATGAAAAGCTCATCGAACGGTACGGGATCGGCATTTCGCAGTGGGCGCGGGCGAGACGCAAGCAGGCCGGCCGGGCCAACCTGCAATACCTGCGACGCGGGCGGTTCTTCGTGCTGCTCGCCACTCACGGGGAACACCCGTTTTTCGAGGCGGAGGGGGCGAACGTCCGGGACGTGCGGCGGCGGTCCATCAAGCACGCCGGCTACGCGGTCGGGTTCCGCGGGGGGCACGTCCAGGTGCGAATCGACCGGCCCCGGTATCGGGAACTGAAGGCGTGGTTCGAGGAGCACGCCACGAGGAGGGGGGTCGAGGAGTTGGCGAAGGCGTTCTACGAACTGCCGTTCGAGCCGTATTACCTCGTCCGGCAACAGGAATTCCACCTTCTCCGGGCGGTCAACCGACGCCGAAAGGCCGCCGGCCTCCCCCTGGTGCCGAAGGAGTGCATCTGGCTCAAGCGGCGGCCAGTGAAGCCGTTCGGGGATGGTGCAATCGAACCTCCCGCGGCCGAGGAGAATGCCCGGCCGTAAAACTGCATCCATTCGGATCGCTTCTTTCGTACGAGACGGGTTCAGGCATTCTTTCGAAAGGCGGCTTCCAAGTGGACCAACTCGTCTTCGGCCCAGCATCGGTCGGGCATCGACACCCGCACGTACCCGCCGGGGTAGGCGGTTAGAGCCACACTCGCGTCCTGAAACGCGCTCCGGACGGTTTCGGGTGTCAACCCCCGAACCGCCGGACGTTCGGCCCGCAGGAGTAGAATGCCGGAGCGGAGAGCCGGATCGGGCAGCAACGGTTCCCACCCGGTCGAACGGACCCGATCGACGGTGGCACGGAGGTTGTCGAGTCGTTGACGTTGACGCCCGGGACTGTCGGCCCTAGCTCGGGTTTCGTCTTCGACCGCTCCTCGGCAAGTGATGAGGGGGACGACGGAGACCGTTTCGGCCGGCGGCTCGAAATCGTCGGACTCCAGATGAGCCGAAAACCGCAAAAGGGGGTCGTCGATCTCGTTCGTCGCGGTGAGGTGACCGAGGGTCGTCGCGATGACGCCGACGCTCCGTCGCCGGCCGTAACAGGCGATGCCGAGGGGGTGGTATGCCCCGAGCCACTTGTGGCAGCCCGAAAGGTAGAGGTCGCAAAACCCGGACCCCAGGTCGGCCCCGGCGTGACAAAAGTCTTGTGCCCCGTCGACGACCACGAACCGCACTTCGTGTTCCGCTTCGACGGAACGAACGATGGCCTCCAGCGGCAACCGCACGCCGAGGTTGCTGACCGCCGGTAAAAAGAGACCGTCGCACTTCGCGGACGAGTACAACCGTCGGAATTCCTCGACGACTTCTTCGGCACCGACTCGTCCCCCGAGGACGCGGTCCCGCAACGGCACCACGGTGATGATGCGACCGGTGCGTCGAGCCACGTCCGACAGGATGTCGTGATACCCGGGCCAGCCGAGGTCGGTGACGAGCACGTTCCGGCAGGGGTGAAACAGCAACCGGGCGGCCAGCCGCATGAGGACGGCGGACCGGTGGGCGAGGAGGACTGGAAGATCGGAGGGGGTGCCGACCAGTCCCCGCAGGGCGGATTTCAGTTCGCCGACACCCGACCAGCTTGTCAGCCCGGGATACCGCTCTTGAAAGGGGGAGGGACAAGCGGACAGGCCGCGACGCAAAAACCGTTCGGAGTACAGCGACCCACCTTCTTCCCCGATCAGGTCGGTGAAGGCGTGAACGGCCCGCCGGGCACCCGAGGACATCCGGCCGAGGCGGGCCGTGTCGAGGTAGAGATCCTCGGACACGCGCGGCTCCGGTTGACAACCGTACAGATCCTATCGCCCGCCCTCGCTCCGGTCCAGTAGCGTCCGGTAGGGGGTCGCAAATAAATAGAGCCGGTCCCATCGGTCGCGGGCCAACCGGACAGCTTGTCGGTCGAAGGACAGGGTGAACCGGACGGTCCGTGCCCGCTCGTCGAGGTCCTGGATGCCGACCGCCCGGTTGCCGTAGAGGCCGACGTCGGCCAACACCCCCGGTTCCGATTCGAGGTCGGACTCCCGAACCAAGGCGATCCAAAGGCCGTGGTTGTGCTGCTCTTCGATCCACGGGCGGATGTCGTCGGTCGGCAGGACGTCACTCTTCGGCCACAGGTCGTCGCGGAGGATGACCACCCGCTCGATCAGCACCCCGCGGTGTGCCGCCTCGAAGTTGGCGGCCATGCTCTGCCGCCCCGGCTGGTCCTGCCAGTATCCCTTCGCCCTCACCCAGGCGACGGAACGGTACTCGCGGAGGTCCGCACTCTTCAGCAACTTCTCGTAGACCGTCCGCCACGTCTCGGTCGCGGAGAACTCGACCACCCCGCCGGCCAACCCCCGGACCTGTTCGGCGAGGGAAGCGAGTTTCAGGCCGGCGAACTCTTTGAGGATCGGGTCGTCTTGCGAGGCGAGTTCGGTCAGCGCCTGGCAGACGGCCAAATACTGCTCGAACAGGTCGTGTTCCGGGGCGAGGGTGAGCGGAACCGTCAGCCGTTCGAGTTGCTCGGCCCGTCGCCGCTCCCGCTCCGATTCCTGGCCCATGTAGGCCAAGAACAGGCCCCCGAGGATGCTGACAAGACCCCCTAAGACCGCGATCTGGGCCGCCTGCGGGGCGAAAACCCCGACCATCGCCATGACGAGCGAGCCGACGAGGGAGGTGCCGAGAAACTGAAACGTCAGTAGCGGTGAGCGGCGGGATTCCATGCGTGGCAGACTACGTCAGCCCTGTCCAAGTTGCAATCCGTTGAATCCCCGGACGGAAATAGGTTATGCAAGTGAGAAAAACGCGGAAACGTAGGCGTCAGTACGGATACGGATCAAAGCCTCAGAATCTCCCGCGCGAGGGATCGCGATATATTACAGCGTTTGGAGTGGCCGGGGCGGCCGATGCCGGGCAATCTCGGCACGCCGGGGTCCGCGCCGGGGGACAGGATCAGGTGTGGGTTCGATGTCGCGTTTCCAGCCCTCGGACAGTCGGCGTGCGTCGGCCTCGGGCAGCAACACCGCGACGCCGGCCGCCGTGGCCGCCCGGAGGGTCTGCCGCTCGCCGCTCGGCACGACGACGCCCAACGGCGTGATTCACAGTTACTGCTGGTCGCCGGACGGGAAGCGCCTACACTTGGCGTAAGATCCACGACGGCAAGCCAGGAGATCTGGACAAGGAGATGGAATCGTTCCTCGTGGTCTGCGACGCGGACGGCAAGAACGCGAAGACAATCGCTACCGAGAAGTGGCGCGGTGCCGCGATCCACACCATCACCTTCGGGCACGGTCAGCAGAACAATAGCCGGAATCAGTTGGACTGGCGCTGAACCGAGAACGGTGCGACCCCGACCGGCAATTGATCGGCGAGATATCCGCGCTGGGTGCATCGACTCGGGAGGTGGCATTCCCTCAAGGCATGCCACCCATGCCACCTCCTCAGTTAATAGACAGCGCGACCGCTACGAACGCGACCGACGTGACATGGAGGCGGCGTTACTAGCTAGGTTGGCCCGCCGGGTCGCTCGCATCACGGATCAAGCTAACTAAACACGAGTTATCCAGCTCTTTACCGTACACGTACACGCAACCCACAGCCACATGAACCGATTCAGAGCATTGACTTGCCGCTCACATCTATGGCTTGCCATTGGCTTGGTACTATTCCTTTTCTCACACGGAAGATGGACCATCCCGATTTGCTCATGGTTTGCGCTCGTTTTCCTGATCCGCTTCCACAGGACAAGCTCGCGTCCGTGGCTCGCAATCGTGACGCTCTGGCTCGGGATGTCAGCCTGCCATGCCTTCATGTATGACGGCTTGCTGCCCGTCCACGGACTCTTGTTTTACGCCGCTTGTTTACTCTTTGGCGGAATCTGGGCTTTCCCTTTCATTGTCGACCGGCTTCTCCACCACAGGCTTGACGGGAGGGTGTCGACGTTTCTCTGGCCGCTGTTGATGGTAACGATAAATTTTTTCCTAGCTTCATACCTTCCAAACCTTGCCCATTCTCAGATCGAATATCTGTCACTAATTCAAATCGTCTCCATCACTGGAATGGGCGGACTTGTCTTCCTCATCTACTGGTTTGCGGCAACACTTAACCGAATCTGGGAATCCGGATTCGAGTGGACTTTGGCCAAAAGAGAAGGCGGCATCATTCTCGGGGCGCTCATACTTGCCGTGGTCTTTGGCGAAGCGCGCCTGGCGTTTGCGAATAGCCAGCCCGAGACCGTGCAAGTGGGCATGATCAACCTTCGGAGGAATCGCCTAGATAGTTTGGACAACTTTGACCCTAAAATCGTCAGGGAGCTTTTTGCTGCGAGCAAGAAGGCCGTGGACGCGGGTGCCAAAGTGATCGTCTGGTCTGAAGCCAATGCAGATATACCAATTGCTTATGAACATGAGCTGGTTGAACTCGGCAAAGCCTTCGCGAAGGAAAACCAGATCTTTCTCTTCATGTCATTTCGCTCCTTTTCGACCCTGAGCATGAACGAAAACAAGACCATCGGAATCGCTCCAAGCGGAGATATCGTTGTTGACTATTTGAAATCGCATCCAGTTCTCGTTCTTGAGGCAGGCACAAAGAAGGGGGATGGAGAGGTCGCAACCGCAGACATAAACGGCATTCGGACTGGCCACGTCATTTGCTATGACATGGATTTTCCGTCGTTCATACGGCAAGCAGGAGCGCGTGATGTCGACATCCTGTTCGCTCCAACTGGTGATTGGCGGGAAGTCAGGTTTCTTCATGCGGCTTCGGCGAGATTCCGTGCCGTTGAAAATGGCTGTTCTCTGGTGCGGCCGACCATTCAGGGCCTGTCAATCGCAACCGACCCCTATGGTCGAATGTTGGCTTACCACGATTACTATTCAAACACGTCGAGACTTATAGTTGTCGGAGTCCCGTCGCGCGGCGTAAGAACGGTTTACGCGATGTGTGGTGATCTATTCAGTATCATCTGCATCGTCCTGTTTGTGTGTTTGATTGGCCTTGCTTATCTCAAAGGAGGCGCGACCCGAGGTGCTACGGCCGCGGGGCATAAAAGCAGCATCGCTGGATAACCAGGCGCGGCGGGCATGATTCGCTTTTTCCTGACCACAGCTCACCGGTGCCCCGCCGCTGCTGAGCTTTGACGTTCGGCCGCCTTTCATGCGGCTGTCGATGGTTGAGAGGGCTTCTCCGATGACCTTCACGGCTCTTCCCATGCTTCTGCTCCGCCGCCAACACACGGCCTCCGGGGCAGCCGTCTTACTGCTGTTCTGCTGCCTCGGGAGTCGGGTAACCGCTGACGAGGGGGCGAACCCAACTCCCCCCGCAGGCGCGGCGAAGCCCGACCCGTTCCGCTCCGAAGACCTCATTATCCCCGCCGGCGACCACCAGTTGGCCGGAACCTTGTACCTACCCCTGACCGGGCCACCAGCCCCCGCCGTGGTCTTCGTCCACGGCGCGGGACCAGCCGTCCGCAGCGACCGCTACCACGAATTGGCGCGGCACTTCGCCCGAAAAGGCGTGGCCGCGCTCATCTACGATAAGAGGGGGTGCGGCGCGTCCACGGGCGACTGGACGCGGGCCGGCCTCCACGATCTGGCAGAGGACGCCCTGGCCTGCGTTCAGTTGCTCCGCGGCAAGGCAGACGTCAACCCGAATCGGGTCGGCCTGTGGGGACTGAGCCAGGGGGCGAGCGTCATCCCCATCGCGGCCGGCCGTTCCCCGGACGTGGCCTTCGTGATCGCCGTGGGGGGCTGTCTGGACTTCGAAAGGCAAATGCGCTACTTCCGGACCAACGTCTTTCACCGCCTCGGTCACCCGCCGGCCGCGCTCGACGTCGCCAACAAGACCTCCCTGATCCAGGTCGATGCCAGCAACCGCGTCCGCTCCGGGAGTTTCCCGGCCCCGCGGGCGTTGCGAGACGCCTGCCGATTTGAATACGACCTCGACCAGGCCGCAGTCTGGCGACAGGTCCGCCAGCCCATCCTCGCCATCTACGGCGAAAAGGATCGGCACGTGCCACTGGCGGAGAACATCGCCGGGCTATCTGCAGCCGTGGAGCAGTCCGGCAACCGGGACTTCACGCTGATCATTTACCCGGACGCGAGGCACTCTATCGGCAAGACGCTGACAGGCGAACAGAACGAACCGTGGGCCGGCTACGTCCCCGAGTATCTGGACGATATGACCGATTGGGTCCTGCAACAGGCCGGCGGGGTCAAGAGGCCCGGAGGGTGGCCGCAGCGGGGCCGGATCGCGGATTTGGACCAACCCTTCCCCGCCGAGCAGTACGACCGGCTCCGGTGGTACGACAACGCCCCGGTCCAGGCGATCCAGTTCATCGTCTTCACTGTGGTGTTTCTCGTCTACGCGGTGGCCGGGACCGTCCGCCTGGTTCGCGGGCGGCGCCGCGACTCGGCCCCGACGGTCACCCGGGTGAGGAATTGGCTGACGCCGTTGGTGACCGGTGTGAGCGTCCTCAACCTGGCGCTGTTGACCGGCCTAGTTGCGCTCACGCTCGGCCTCGCTAACCAATTGGAGCCGAGTTACCCCGGGGTGTTGAACTGGCTTCCCCTGGCTGGTTCGTTGTCGGTCGGTTTGACGCTGACGTTGTTCGCGGTACTTGTCGCACGCCGGCGTGCGCTGCCGGACTCCCGACGAAAACGGATAGGTTGGGTTCTGTTCGCGATCTGCGCGATAGCGTTCGTGCCGTTCCTGCACTACTGGAACCTCCTGGGGCCGGCCTGGCATTGACCGCGTCCGTTTGGCAGGAGCCGCGCGGGTGCCGGGTTGCGGGCGAAGCCGCCGAAAAGGGAACGGATTCGACTGGCGATGGGGCTCGTTCTTCTCTTGGCGCTCGGCTTTGAAGTGTTGTTTGGATTTGTTCAGTATTAGAAACGGGGAATTCCTGTGCTGCCCAAGAGTAGTGCACAATTCATGGAACGGGCAAGTTCAGCATCCAGTACGAGCGGATCGTCGGCCCAACCTCCGCCAATCCGAACCACCCCAATGCCTCATTCAGAGACCTTGCCACCGGGAAGTTGGAACTGGAAGTGAAAGAGGCCCCGGCCGAGTAGCAAAAAGTTCTCACGCCCGAAGAGGCGATCAAGATGGCAAGCGACAGCAAACTGACCACGGAATTCAACGAGAATAAGCCCGCCGTGGAATTCAAAGTCTAGTTTGTGACCTAGGCGATCTTGGTGAAGGCCGCCGGTGACAAGAAAGACGCGGGTTGGGTCCACGGCCACAGCCCCGATGATGACTGCCTCGGCACGCTCGTCCCATCTTCGTCCATCAAGGCCGAAGACCCACTGAGCAGGAATCACACCCGGTTCGTGGCGACTCTGACTGCAAAGGCGATCAAGCAACTCAAAAAGGCCGGCATTAACGACATGGAGAAACACTTCAAGGGAAAGACCATTCGTGCCACCGGACTGATTGCCAGGCGTGAGTATGATGGCTTGGGCACTCCTTCAGAAGTCGAGATCGTGATCGACGACCTAAGCCATATTGAAGTGGTAAAGTGAAGGAAAACTCTGGATGCTCGCAACGTGGCCATCGGCGTCGGATCTGGGACGACGGTCCACGGGATGATATGACTACTCGTGGCCGGCCGCCGCCTCCGCCCTGGGACCGCCAGGGCGGGGGCGGCAGCGGAAAACCCTGTCTTTCGCGCACGTTGATTCTGGTCGCCCCCGAACTTCGTTTGACGGCCACGAACGGCAGTGAGGTTATTCCGCCGACGGGCGGAGCGTTATGACTAAAGTCGATAGAGATGATGGGGTGGGGTCAGATCAGAATCCTTTCGATCTCGTCGAGCGTGATCTCATCGCTGGTGCGGTCGTAGAGCTTGGTCGTCCGCGGCGACTCGTGCGCGGCAATCGCCTGGGCCTTCTCGATCGTCCCGCCGTTCTCCAAGTATGCCGTGATGCCGGTGGCCCGGAAGGTGTGGTTGCAGGTCGTGAGCGGCAATCCGGCTGCCGCCGCCCGGCGCTTCACCATGCGGAAGGCGTCGTTCCGGCTCATTTGCCGGTCGGAGAGCAGTCCGTTTCGTGTGACGGAGCGGAAGAGGGGAGCTTTCTTGTCCTCGCCGATCCGGGCTGCGAGCAGGTACGCGTCCAGGTAAACCTCGACCGTATGGTGGGCCGGCACCTGGTGCTGCTTCCCGCCCTTCTCCCGGAACCGGAACCACCACCGCTTCCCGTCCTGGTAGTAGTCTTCGGCCTTCAATGACACGGCCGCGCTCACCCGTGCAAAGCTGAACACCATGACGGCGATGAGCGCCCGGTCCCGAAGGCCGGACAACTTCGTCGTGTCGATGGAGTCGAGCAGTTGCCGGGCTTGATCGGCATCGAGAACCGGAGTCTTCCCGCGCTTGACGACGTGCTTGGGGCCACGAACCGAGGCCGCCGGATTCATCGCGAGAACCTGGCCGGTGACGAGCCAGTCGAACAGCATTCGGATCGCCGCAAGGTGCTGCTTGACGGTCGGTGGCGCACCCGGGTGCCGCTCGATGTAGGCCGCGACGTGAATCGGCTCGATGTCGAGCAGTTCAAGCCGGTAGCTCCGGCACCACGCGAAGAAGGAACCGACCGCGCGGGCGTAGGCCATACGCGTGTTCTCGTTGCGGATGGTCGCGGCAAAGAACTCCAGGAATCGCTTCCGGGCTGTCGCTCCGGCCCGGTCGATGATCGCCGGCACTTTCCCGGACGCATACCACTCGACCGACCGCTGATCCGGTCCCAACACTGACACCGCGCTGTCACTCATTCGCCGCACCATAACGTCCTTTATGGTGCAGCGTCAACGGACCGAGTTTCCGGGTCATTTCAGCAGGTACTTGGCCAGGATTAGCAACAGGATCATCAGGGCCAGATCGGGCGCATGGTAGGCGAAGCCCAGAATCCCGAGCGTCAGGCTGTAGCAGACGAACATCATGGGTGGTCTCTCCAATTGGAGAGGCCCGGTGGTGCGGCGGGCCTGAAGGAAAACCGTTGTCAGTAGTCGTCCGGCAGAAGCACTGTCGTGACGGACCGGTCGGCCTCGGTAATCACCCAGAAGGTGATCCCGTTGATCAACTCGTAGACCGACAGTAACCGCCCGCCAGATGTCAGTGCGAGGTCGTTGGCGGCCCGGTCGTCTGGGTCCACGTCGCCCCAGTCCCCGGATGCGTGCCGACGGAGCGCGGCGACGATGTCGGGTTGCGACACCGTGCCGAGCGCCGCGGGCGTCGCCACGATCCGGCCGAGGGGCACTTTCACAGAACCCGAAGGGATCATGGTGTTCCTCCGGGGTTACTTCTCGGACGCGGCCGGGTTCTCGTAGATCCAGACCATCGCCAGGTCGGCGACTTTGCCGACCAGCGGCAGGTCCTCGCGGCCGAAGCTGGACGAGTCCTTCCACTTGTCGGCCTTGTCCTTGTAGAGCCGGCTGATCTGCACGTTGTAGCGGGGGCCGTTGTCCGTCTCGTTGAGCCAGACGGCGGCGCGGATGCGGCCGAGGCGGATCTCGTGGACTGGCTTCGCCTTGTCCGCTTGCCCCTTCTTGGGGTCTTGCTTGGTGGTCGTCATCGAACGAATCCTCGGTAAGGAATGGAACGGGGTCAGGAACAGAACGGGCAACGCCGAGCGATGTGCTCGTGTGCCGTTTCGAGTCGCGGTTCCACCGCTCGGACTGCGGCGGGGGCGTCGTAGTCCCCCGCCAGCACTCGCCGAAGCCGGTCGAGTGCATTCTCGTAGCCGAAGAAGCCCAGCGTCAGCGAGGCGACCTGCACGTACGCACCGCCCCGTTTCGTCGGCCGCTTCACCACCGCGTAGTCGGTGGAACCGTCTTCGGGCAGGGAGTCGTTCAGGAACAGGTAGCCACCGATTGCAAAGGCCGTGCAGGCCGGCCACGTCCGCCGGGTCACTTGCAAGGCCACGTCTTCGGGCGTCCCGTCGGGGCGGACGCACCAGGTCCGG
The DNA here is from genome assembly GCA_031387445.1 of Planctomycetia bacterium. Classification (GTDB taxonomy): domain Bacteria; phylum Planctomycetota; class Planctomycetia; order Gemmatales; family Gemmataceae; genus JALHQU01. The sequence goes on along the minus strand of JANNDF010000854.1, from coordinate 2,687 downwards.
TCGTCGTGAAACATGGTGGTGTCCTCCGTCAGCCCGAGGTCAGGGGAATGCGGGCGAGCCGGCAGAACTGCCGGGTCTCGATTTCGTCGAGTTGGCGGCAGAAGAACTGCCGGCCGTTCGGCGTGTTGGCCGCCCAGAAGAGGCGGAGCGGGTCGGCCCCTTCGCCGAACGCGAAGCCGCCGTTGCCCATCCCCATCCACCGGGGCGGCAGGACTTCGAGGAAGTAGTCGTAGGTCTCGCCGCCCACCTCACACACGCGGCCGAACAGCGTCGTCCGGGCGATCATCCCGGACCACCCTTCGTGGTCGGGCAGCGGGACGGTCTCACCCTGCTTGAGTTGGGCGATGAGTTCGCCCAACGTGGTCGTCGTCGCGGTCATGGCGACGCCTCCAAGAGGAAAGGAATTGGGAATCGGAAAACCGAATTGCACCACCGGTCTCCGCGCGCGAGACGGCTCGCGGAGTCGGCGTTGGAAGCGTCTACCGGGTGGCCGGGTCGGAAAGAGCGTGAGCGACAGGCGACGTGAACTACCACGGATTTCGGTCCGGAATCAAATGCGGCACGGGAGGGGTGAAGGAGTCGTCAGCCGTCGCCGTCGGTCGTCATCGGGGTTCACAAGCCCCGCGCCCCGATGGCGGCCGATGGCGATGGCTCCTCGCGTGTGGCTGTCTGGGCGTGCGTCTGTCCCCCAGTCAGCCTGAACCGGAGGGAGTCGGAGGGGTTTGACACCTCGTGCCCTTCGACTGGTTCGTCGCGGTCTGCACCGATCTCGATTCGGGCGGGCGACTTGAAAGTCCCATCAGAACCGTGCTACTTGAGCGGCTGTTCCGTTCGCCCTTTTCCACCGCCCCCGTTCGGTAGACGAATTCCCCGACTTCACGACCGCCCGCATCGCGAGCGCCCGGTTGAGAGGCCGGTGGTGCAACACGGTTTGGTTTCTCATCCCCTATTCCCTGTTCCCTTTCGAGGATTCGCCATGACGAAGCAAAATCTCACCCGCGCGAGCGGGGAACTGTTCCGGCGCGCGCCGGACGAACGGTTCCCGTCGCTCGACGCCCTGCTCGCCCACTGCCGGCGGGAGAAAGACGAGTCGGCCGACGCCTGGGTGTCGCCGTCGATGCTCGTGCCCGAGGCCACCCCCGACGGGCGGTTCGGCCTGCGGGCCGGCACCGACGGGCCGTTCACGCTGAACGACTGGAGTTTCGGGCAACTGTGCGGGCTGGCCCGCGTCAGCAAGGAGACGGTCAACCGACTCACCCCGGACACGGCTTCCCGGGCGTTCCGGGAGACGCTGCCCGGCGGCAACAAGCCGCTCCAACTGCTCACCCGCGGCGAGAGCATCCGCTCGGTCCACGGGACCGCGTACACGCGGCTGCACAACGCCGACCTGGTCGGGATGCTGAAGGAGTACGCGACCGACTTCACGCCGCCCCAGGCCGGGTTCAACGGGGCGACGGGCCTCTACTGCGGGGAGCAAGACCTGTTCTGCTTCCTGATCGACCCGAGTGGCTGGGCGGAGATCGACGGGGAGGCGTTCGCCCCCGGCTTCTTCGTCTGGAACTCGGAGGTGGGCAAGCGGTCGGTCGGCATCCAGACGTTCTGGTTCCAGAAGGTGTGCGCGAACCACATCGTCTGGGACGCGGTCGAGGTGATCGAGTTCGCCCGCAAGCACACGGCCCGGGTCGGCAGCGCCCTGGACGAGATCCGCCGGCACGTCGAAGCCCTCGTCGCCAAGCGCGACGAGCGGCGGGACGGGTTCGCGACGGTGATCAAGAAGGCGATGCGGGAGAAACTCGGCAGCGACGCCGAGGAGGTGATGAAGGCGCTGGCCAAGCACGGGCTGAGTCGCGGGCTGGCGAAGCAAGCGGTCGAGATGGTGGCCGGCGGGCGGTTCACCATCTTCGCCCTAGTGGACGCGCTCACGCGGCTCGCCGGGCAAGTCGAATACGCCGGCGACCGGGCGGCCCTGGACGTTCAGGCCGGGAGTCTGCTCGCCTTGGCCGCCTGACGACAGACGGACGAGGTGACACGACGGCGACGGGCCGGTTCCCGGTTCCGATCGCCAACACGACACGCGAGAGGTTGGTCCTGCACCACCGGACCTCTCGCCCTCTTCAACTCTTCACCCTCAGGACATTCCCATGAAGACCTATACCGGACGCCGGACGGCCGACGGCTGCGCCGTGACCGTCTCCGATGACGGCGGCGAATTCGCTCTGGCCCTGCGGCTCGACCTCCGTCGCCACTCGCCGACGGGTTTCGAGTGGAGGTACGGCGGGAGTGGGCCGGCGCAACTCGCCCTCGCACTGGCGGCAGACGTACTCGGCGACGACGTAGCGGCTCTCGGCGTCTACCAGCGGCTCAAGTTCCGCGTGGTGGCACGGCTCGCGGCCGACTCCTGGACGCTGACGGAGGACGAACTCGGCGACACGATTCGCACGCTCGTCCGATCCGACGGTGAGTGACGACGCGACAACAGGTTCGACCGGAGGTTCACGCACCACCGGTCGAACGCCCGGTCTGAAAATGCCCGTCGGGGGCGAGGCCGAAAGTCCGCCGATTCACAGGGACCGTACTCGCACCCAATTCTTGGGACATCGTCCCGACGATCTCGTTGGGGAGATCGCGAGCCGTCGCCGTCGGTCGTCATCGGGGTTCACAAGCCCCGCGCCCCGATGACGGCCGAT
>JANNDF010000833.1:0-6373 GCA_031387445.1 Planctomycetia bacterium | reverse complement strand
GCGGACTCACGTCGCTCAGTTCGCCTACAACACCAGCGTGCCGTCGTGCAGGCCGCTGGCCACCAGCACGCCGTCGGCCCCGGCGTCCTTCAGTCGTTTCACGTCGTCGTTCGTTCGCACCCCGCCCCCGCTCACCAGCCCGATCTCCGGGATCGCCGCCTTCAGCCGCTCCACCGCCTTCGCCGTGCCCGGCCCGCCGCGGCAGCCCACATGTGCCAGATCCAGCAGGATGAACACGCGGTTGCCGAGTAGCACCTCGACCGCCCGCACCAGCGACACCACGTCCGTCGGTTCGGCCACGCCCCACCCGCCCCACGCCCGCCAGTCGCCGATCAACTCGCCGTCGTAGGTGTCCGCCGAGAACACGCACCCGGTGCCGAACGCCGCCCGCACGCTCGCCACCACCGCCGGTCCGCCGACCGTTTCGCTCCCCAGCACCGGCACCACGTTCGGCCGCGGTTGCGGTTTGAACATCGTCTTCCAGGTGCCCGGCTTGCTCAGTCGCAGACGGACGATGTCGGCTTCGGTTCGCACCCCCTGGTCGATCCACACCCGCGTATCCGGCAACGCATCGGCCACCTCCGCCGCTACGGTTCCCCCACCCTGCCCCGTGATGGCGTCCAGGTCGGCGAGGTAAATCTCCTCCGCGCCGGTGGCGGCAATCATCGCCCGCGCCACCGCCACCGGGTCGATGCTCGGCGTCAGTTTGCTCTGCACAGGGCGGTAGTCGGCGCGCCGACCGCCCACCGCCCGCACCACCACCCCGGCCATCACGTCGATCACGGGGATGATCCGCATCGGCAGGCTCCTAAAATCACCGTTCGACCACGGGACGACCGCCATGAAAGGTAGCCTACCGTTTCTCGCCCTGCTCTGCTCGGCCGCCGTTTCGTTCGGGGCGGGTCAGAATCCCGACCGGCCGACCGACGAGACCGCCGGGCAGCCGGGTGCGGTGGCCGCGTTCACCCCGCCGTTCGCCCCCGCATCGCACAAGCTGACCATGCCGAAAGGGGCGGCCGGGCTGACGGTGTCACTCGACGGCCGGCAGTGCTTCCTCGAATCGGATTGGGGCAAGCCGGCGAATCAGGCGAAGCGCACCATGCTGTCCGTCGACGCCCAGACCGGCGCCAGCAAGTCGTTCGATCTGCCGGAGAAGCGAGTCGTGTTCGGCGACGCTCTCACCGGCGAGGCGTTCCTCACCATCGGCGCGCCCGACGCGGCCGGCAGCGGCGAACGGCTGGAGATGTTCACCAGCGACGGCAAGTCGGTCGTCGCGTGGCGTCCGCACCCGGAGGTGAAGCTCGACCCGTTTCGCAGTTCCGTTCAGTATGCCGCGGCGGTGAGCGTCAATCGGGCGATCACCGTGGGTAACGGCCGGGTGACGCTGTGGCAACTGCCGGAGGCGAAGGCGGTGTGGACGGTGATGATACCGGAGGCGACCGGCGGCGGGCTGTCGGCCGACGGCAAGGTGCTGTTCGTCACACACGGCGGCGGGGTGCGGGCACTGAAAGTGGAATCCGGGGACACGCTCGGCAACCTGAAGGCGGACGGCGGGGGCGCGCCGAACTGGCAGGACGGGTATGCGGTGGCGACGAGCGGCGACGGCAAGCGGCTGGCAATGCTAAGCGGGCCGCCCACGTCGCGGGTGTTGCGGGTGTGGGAGTTGACCGACGGCTCGCTGCTCACCCGCCAGAGCGTGCCGTACAGCGGTGACGTGCCCACGCTCCGCTTCTTCGGCCGACGGTTCGTGCTCGCCGGCGACCGGGTGTTCGACCTGACCGACCGCCGCGAGGTGTGGAAGCTGAAGCCGCCGTCAGTGGGCGCGATGGCGAACTCCGCGCCGGCCGACGGGCGGGTGTGGTTCGTGTCGGGCACCATCGGCCAGGCCGACCTGCACGCGGTCGCGTTCCCCGACGACCAACTCGTCCGCTTCCTCGCCGACTACGACCAGACGGGCGAAAGTGGCGTGTTCCAAAAGGGCGAGGCGGTGAAGGTGGTGATCGAGGCGCCGCCGAACGCCCCACCGGGGTGGGACGCGCGAGGCCGCACTTCGGCTCGTCTCGCCCTCGTTCGTGCTGGCCTGACCGAAGACGCGAACGCCGCCACGGTGGTGAAGGTGACGTACTCCACCGTGCCGGGCGAGTCGATCAAGATGAAGTGGCAGGGGGTCGAGAACCTGGGCCGCGAAGAGACGATTCGCAAGTTCAGCGTGGAGGCCCGGTCCGTCGTCACCCGCAACGGGCAGGTGGTTCACACCGCCCCGCCGACGAAGACCGAGATGCGGATCAAGGACTGGCCGCAGGTGAACGAGATTGACGACGACAGCAAGAGCGGACAGGAATTCTACACCAAGCAGGTGTGGCAGAACTCCAACTACATGGCCGGGTCTGTGTTTGCCACCAGCGGGGCCGGGTTCAAGCAGCCAAACGGCGTCATGTGGCGGCTGCCGGGCGAGGCGAAGCTGGAGAGTAGCGGGTTGAAGATGAACTGGCCGGCCGGGTACGACCCGGAGCGGGCGATGGCGGTGGAAGGCGACCCGTCGCTGAACCCTCCGCCGGTAGAGAAACCAGACGGCCTACCGCGATCGGTGTTCGGCTTGCTTTGCCTGGGACTGCTGGTCGTGGCGATGGTGGTGATAGTCGCGGTGGCGCTGAGGTGGCAGAGGCGACGGTGGGAGGAGCGAAACCCGAAGAGACCATACGAAGTTGACGACGATGACGACGACGATCGCCCGCGACGACGACGAAATTAGGGTGGTCGGCTCTCGCCGAGAGCCGGAATCGGACCCCGCCCTCGGCGAGGGCGGACCACCCTACACCCACCGCCGCACCAAATCCGCCGCGGCTTCGGCCCACGTCGGGAAGCGGAACGCGAACCCGGCCTTCAGCAACTTCCCCGGCACCACCCGCCGGCTCTTCAGGATCAACTCGGACTCCGTCCGCAACAAGAACGCGCCCACTTCGATCATCCAAGCGGCTGCCGGCAGCCCCCACTTCAACCCCGCCGCGGCTCGCAGTTCCCGCATGAATTCGGCGTTGGGTAGCGGGTGAGGCGAGCAGACGTTCACTGGCCCGCTCAGGTCGGCGTTCTCGATCAGCGCATACGTCGCCCGCACGAAGTCGTCGCCGTGAACCCACGACACGAACTGCTGGCCGTCGCCGTTGTGCCCGCCCAGCCCCTTCCGTACCAATCCGAGCAGCACGTCGAACACCCCGCCGCGGTCGGGCGTCATCACCATCGCCGCCCGCACCAGCACCCGCCGCGTCTGTGGGGTGGGCGTTTCTTCGGCCGCCGCTTCCCAGCTTTTCGCCACGTCGGTGCTGAACCGCCAGGTGTCGGGCGAGTTGTCGTCGGTGCGGCCGAGTTCACCGGTGAACTCGTCGTTCGGGGCGTCGTGGCGGTGGGCGTAGATGGTGGCGGTGCTGGCTTGCAGCCACACCCGCGGGGGGCGAGGAGAGTTGGCGATGGCCTGCCCGACGGCCCATGTACTGTCGATTCGAGACTGCTTGATTTCGTGGCGATTCGCGGGGGTGTACCGGCAGTTCACGCTCCGCCCGGCGAGGTTCACCACCACATCGGCGCCGTCGATTTCCTTCACCCACTCGCCAACGGTCTTGGCGTCCCAGGGCAGCACCCGCCACGGCGCGGGGGTCGGCTTACGGCTGAGCACGGTGACGGTGTGGCCGTCGGCAGTGAACGTTTTTGCCAGCAGGCCGCCCACCTGTCCCGACCCGCCAGGGATGACGATCTTCATGGGCGAGCAACCGCAGCCCGCCGTCAACGGGTAACAGAACCATCCTGCACCCTGCCTTCGACACGGGTCGGGTGCGGTTGTCCCAGTCCGCCCGACCGATACCATCATCAGTTACCGCCGACTCTCAGGACGATCCGATGAGCGACACCCCGACCCCCGCCCCGGCCCCGGAACCCGCTCCGAAACCCACGGGTGGAAACCCGTTCGCTCAGAAGCCCGCGCCGAACCCGCCGCCGCGTCCGACCGGTGGCCCCGGCCCGCGGACGATGCCCCAGAACCGCACAGGCGGCCAGGGTCCGCGGTCGGACCGCCCGCGGGTGGACGGCTCCATGCCGATGCCGCTCGACCGCCAGGACTTCGCCGCCAAGCCGAACAAGCGGGCGCTCGACGCCGACATCGAGGCGGAAATGGCCGCCGCGATGGGAGCGGTCGATCTGTCCGGGGCACTGGCCGAACAAGAGGCCCAGCAGAAGCCGACCCCGCAGGCGAAGGCCATCAACGTGGCGAACGGCCGCAAGAAGGGGCGGGTGGTGAGCATCCGCGGGAACGACGTGTTCATCGACGTGCCCGGCGGGCGCAGCCAGGGGATGCTGCCCCTCCAACAGTTCGAGGGCAAGGTGCCGAAGATCGGCGAGGAAGTGGAGTTCAGCGTCGAGCGGTACGACACGGCCAACGGGCTGCTCCGGCTCACCATGACCGGCGCCGTGCAGACGGTGAGCGACTGGTCGAGCGTGGCCCTGCACATGATCGTCGAGTGCAAGGTGACGGGCGTGAACAAGAACCGCAGCGGGCTGATGGTGGAGGTGTCCGGCATCAAGGCGTTCATGCCGATCAGCCAGATCGACCTGGGCCGGGTGGAGCAGCCCGAGCAGTTCGTCGGCCAGACGCTGAAGGCCGAGGTGGTGGAACTGGACCGCGCCGAGCGGAACCTGATCGTCAGCCGCAAAGCCCTGCAAGAGCGGGAGCGCGAAGCGCTGAAGGAGAAGTTCTGGGCCGAGATCGAGGTGGGCCAGACCCGAACGGGCATGGTGCGGAACCTGCAGCCGTTCGGCGCGTTCGTGGACCTGGGGGCCGCCGACGGCCTCATCCCCATCGGCGAACTGAGCTGGAAGCGGATCGCCCACCCGAGCGAGATCCTGACCATCGGGCAGCGAGTGGAAGTGGTGGTGAAGAAACTGGACTTCCAGGCCGGCCGCATCTCGCTCTCGTTCAAGCAGTTGCTGGACAACCCGTGGGACGCCTTCGCCCAGCGGCACCGCCCCGGTTCGCGGCTGAAGGGCACCGTCACCCGCCTCGCCGAGTTCGGCGCGTTCGTGGAGGTGGCCGAGGGTGTCGAAGGGCTGATCCACATTTCGGAGTTGAGCACCGACCGGGTGAACCGCGTGCGGGACGTGCTGACGGAAGGGCAGGAGGTGGAGGCCCAACTGCTGACCATCGACCCGGACAACCGGCGGATGAGCCTGTCGCTGAAGACGATTCAGGCGGGCACGGAGGCGGTCCAGGACGCGGCGGACGAGGCCGAACAACAGGCGGAGATGGCGGCGGCCTCGGAGCGAATGGCCAACCGGCCGTACAACCCGAACCTCCGCGGCGGCATCGGCGGCAGCCCGTTCGTCATGCCCGGCGGGCAGTGAGGGCGCTTGTGCGTCACCTCGTCGGCCACACGAAGGACGTTCGCGCCGTTGCCTACCTGCCGGACGGCCGGCTGGTGTCCGGGAGTTCAGATCGTACCGTGCGCGTCTGGAATCCGGTGAGCGGGGAGGTTGTACACACCTTAAGGGCCGGGACGCCGGTGTATGCAGTAGCTGCCTCCCCAAACGGGGGCACCGTTGCCTACGCCGGCCGCCATCCCGGACCTGATGCTGATCACACCCCGATCCAGACCTTCTGCCTCGACGCCGGCTTGCCAGGGTTCACCTTCCGGTTCCCGTATCGGCTCGCGCGGGAGGGATCCCGCTTTCGGAACGGCGTTCCTCAGTCCGTCTGGTCACTCTCCTATTCCGCCGACGGCAACACTCTCGCCGCCGCTGGTCGGACGCTTGGCGGGGGGAACATCCCGAACGGTGGCGGTGGGCACTGGTTCCGCACCTCCCCTTACGGTCACGGCCCGCTTGCCAACGCGCGGGTGTTCGCCTTGCGGTTCGCTCCCGCCGGCGAGCAACTGGTCGTCACGGGCCGGTCGGCGGCCGAGTTCTACACCGGCCCGCGCGAACCCACACCCACGGTGGTGTACCCGTTCTCGTGCCAGTGGGCGGCGGCGGTGGCGTTCGTGCCAGGTTCGCCACTCGCCGTCATCGGGGCGAACAGCGCACTCCTGTTCGTGAACGCCACGAAGCAGGAGAAGCCGCGACGGGTGAAGACTGGGTTCCGCGTCATCACCGCCGTCTCCGCCTCGGTCGACGGGAGGGCTGTGTTCGTCGGCGGCAAGCCGGAGGGGGTGGAAGTGTACGATGCCCAATCTGGTCTGCTCCGGGTGCGGTACGACTTCGGACTCGGTGGCGTTCACGCCGTCGCCGTTTCGCCCGATGGTCTGACGTTCGCGGTGGCCGGCGACGACGGGCTTGCCCTGTTCGATTGGGATGGCTGACAGGGCACGTGGGGCATCACCGTCGTCACCAA
>JANNDF010000824.1:0-3939 GCA_031387445.1 Planctomycetia bacterium | reverse complement strand
TCAGCCGGCCGGGTGTTTCTCACTTCCTCTTCCGTTGTGTCGCACTCCCGCCCCACTGATCGCTTTCCAACTGGTCCGAGGGAATTCGTATCCTCTCCCTCACGTCCGGCGAGGGTTGACCCGTGCTGCGTCTGATCCGTTGGGCCGGCTGGCTGCTCGCCCGGCTCCTGTTCGCGCTCCGCTATTCCGTCACGGTGAAGGGGAGTCAAGAGGCACTGGCCAAGCCCGGCCCGTACCTCATCCTGCCCAACCACGTCGGGTTCACCGACCCGCCGAACGTGTACGTCCACCTGTGGCCGCTGTTCGACTGCCGCCCGGTGGCGAACGAGGTGAACTTCGGCGACCCCATCCTCGGCACCATTGCCGCCGTCATGCGGACGATTAAGGTGCCCGACATGGAGCGGTCCAGTGCCGATGCGGCCAAGCGGGCGGCCGACGCCGCCAGCCGCATCGCCGACGCACTGAAGGCGGGGGACAACGTGCTGCTCTGGCCGAGCGGTCGGCTGACCCGCGACGGGGTGGAGCGACTCGGTGGGGCCAGGGCGGTGTCGGACGTGCTGGCGATGGTGCCGAACACCACCGTTGTCCTCGTCCGCACCCGCGGGCTGTGGGGCAGTTGGTTCTCGTGGGCGTACCAGGGGCCGCTCCAGCCGATCCTCACCATGCTCATCAAGGGGTGGCTGATCCTGCTGTCCAACCTGTGGTTCTTCACCCCGCGGCGGAAGGTGACGATGACGCTGGAGGCGTTCACCGCCGCCACGCGACCGGAACCCACCCGCGAGGCCGTCAACCAGTGGCTGGACGAGTGGTACGCGGCGGACATCGATCCGAAGGCCAGTGCCGAATCCGTCTGGCCCGGTGAACACCCGACGTTCGTGCCGTACCACTTCGCCTTCGGCGCCCGCAGGCACGACTTCCCCCCGCCGCACGTCGAATCCCAACTCGACCTGTCGGCGGTCAAGCAGGAGGTGAAGCAGGCGGTCGCCGACCTGATCGCCGAAAAGGTCAAGCGGCCGCTGACCGACGCCGAGAGCCGCCCGGAGACCACATTCCTCGACTTGGGCCTCGACAGTTTGGACGGCATGGACATCACCCTCCAGGTGGAACAGCGGTTCGGGTTCAGCGGGGATCAGGTGCCGCAGACGGTCGGCGCGCTCTGGGCCATCGGGGCGGGGCTGGCGGCGAAGGGGCCGGTCAAACCGCCGCCGCCGGCGTGGTTCAGACCGCCGGCCGACCCCGGCGCGCTCGACATCCTCGGCGACACCGTGCCGGAGGCGTTCGTCCGCCGCTGCCTGAACAACCCGAAGGACACGGCCGCGGCCGACGACATCGCCGGCGTCGTCAGCTACGAGCGGATGCTGCTGGGGGCGCGGCTGATGGCCGCCCGCTTCCGCCAGTTCCCGGAGCCGAACGTCGGGCTGATGATGCCGGCGAGCGTGGCCGGAGATGTCGCGCTGCTGGCACTGCACCTGGCGGGGAAGTTGCCAGTCATTCTGAACTGGACGACCGGCCCGACCAACCTGGACCACGCCGTCAAGCTGATGGGTCTGAAGCGGGTGGTCACGTCGAAGACGTTCATCGACCGCACGCACCTGAGCGTGCCGGGCACCGAGTTCGTGTACCTGGAAGAGGTGCGGAAGACGATCGGCAAGTTCGAGGGGCTGAAGGCGCTGCTGCAACAGCGGTTCCTGCCGGGAGTGGCGAAGGCGGCCGCCCTGAAGCACGCCACCCGCGACCCGAACACCCCGGCGGTGGTGCTGTTCACGAGCGGTAGCGAGAAGGCGCCGAAGGCGGTGCCGCTCACGCACGCCAACGTGCTGAGCAACTTGAAGATGACCATTCCCAACTTGCTCGTCACACGGGCCGACACCGTGCTCGGCTTCCTGCCCCTGTTCCACAGCTTCGGGCACACCATCACCGCCCTGCTGCCGCTGCTGTCCGGCATCAAGATTTTGCACCACCCCGACCCGACCGACGCCGGCGGGCTGGTCCGCAAGATCGCCGCGTACAAGCCGACGATCCTCGCCGGCACGCCCACGTTCCTGGGGTACATCCTGGACAAGTCCGCTCCGGGCGAGTTGGGCTCGCTGAAGTTGCTGGTGGTGGGCGCCGAGAAGTGCCCGGACTCCATTTTCGAGAAGGCGAAGAGGCTGGCCCCGAACGCGGTGGTGGTGGAGGGGTACGGCATCACCGAGTGCGCGCCGATCGTCACCTTCAACCCGCCCGGCGCGATCCGGCCGGGCACCGTCGGCAAGCCGCCGCCCGAGATCGCGTTGCGGGTGCTCGACGTGGACTCGGGCAAGCCGGTGCCGCCGGGGCAGATGGGGCTGTTGGAGGTGAGCGGGCCGAACGTCTTCCCCGGCTACATCGGGCACGACGGGCCGTCGCCGCTGAAACAGGACGACGGCAAGACGTGGTACATGACCGGCGACCTGGCGGCCATCGACCCGGACGGGTACGTCATGTTCCGAGGACGGCTGAAGCGGTTCCTGAAGGCCGGCGGGGAGATGATCTCGCTGCCGGCGCTGGAAGAGCCGTTCGTCAAGCTGTACCCGCCGACGGAGGACGGCCCCAGGGTGGCGGTGGAGGGCATCGAGACGCCGGACGGCCGCACCGTGGTGCTGTTCACGACGGAAGACGTGACGATCAAGGACGCGAACGCGGTGTTGCAGAAGGAGGGCTTCCGCGGGGTGATGCGACTCGACGGCGTGACGAAGGTGGACAAGATCCCCGTCCTGGGCACCGGCAAGACCGACTACAAGGTGCTGCGGGGGATGCTGACGGCGAACTGACCGGCGGGGTGGGGTTGGTGTCCGCGGCCTGATGATGACCGGGTCCAATTCTATTCGATCGCGAGAGCCACCCCATGACCGCCACCGCCGCCGACCCGCGGTTCGCCCGCGGGGTGGAGTTGTTCAACGCCGGCCGGCACTTCGACGCCCACGAGGAGTGGGAACACCTGTGGCGGGAATGTGACCAATCCGACCGCCGGTTCGTGCAAAGCTTGATCCACGCGGCCGTCGCCCTCTACCAATGGGACAGGGGGAATGCCCCCGCCGCCCGCACCCAGTTCGCCCGCGGGACGGCCAAAGCCGCCGAGTTTCCGCCGTTCCATCTCGGGGTGGACTCCGTCCGCCTGTGGGCGGACGTGGCGACGGCCTTCGACTTGTCTGGCCGCGGATGGCCGGTAAGGTTGCACACGGGGAATGCGAATGCGTGAGGACCGGGCGGCGCTGGACGAATTCGCCGGGGTGGCGCGGCTGTTCCCGCTGCCCAACTTGGTGCTGTTCCCGCACGTCGATCAGGGGTTGCACATCTTCGAGCAGCGGTACCGCCATATGACCGCCGACGCGCTGGCCGGCGATCAGTTGATCGCGATGGTGCTGCTCACGCCGGACGAGAACTGGGACGAGACGTACGACGGCCGCCCGCCCGTCGAGTCGACCGCCTGCCTGGGGCGGATCACCGCGTCCGAGAAACTGCCCGACGGCCGGTACAACCTGAAACTCCGCGGGCTGGCCCGCCTGCGGCTGGTGGAAGAAATCCCGGACGCGGACAAGCTGTACCGGCTGGCCCGCGGGGAACTGTTGCCCGACGTGCGACCGGTGCTGGCGGAGGCGACATCACTCCGGCGGGAACTGCGGGAGGCGGTGTTGGAGCGATTCGACCCGACCGGCCCGGCCTACCGGCATGTGTCCCGCTTGTTCGACGGCGACACCCCGCTCGGCGAGGTGTGCGACCTGCTCGGGTACAGCCTGCCGCTGCCCCTGGCGGTCAAGCAGCGGCTGCTGAACGACCCGGACGTGGCCGCCCGCACGCGGGTGCTGGTGGACGGCGTCGGCGGGGCAGCCCGCCCCCGCCCGTTCCCGCCGGTGTTCAGCCCGAACTGAACGTGTCACTTGCTCCGAGAGCGGGAATGAGCGGAGGCCCGACCGTGAG
>JANNDF010000811.1:0-1399 GCA_031387445.1 Planctomycetia bacterium | reverse complement strand
CGCCGGTTCTTTTCAGCACACCGGCGGACTCACGTCCCGCCGTTCGCCGATCCGGATGGTTCGCATCCCGAAGGGTGATTCGCAACGAAAACGGTGATTCTCACGGTTCGCGGTGATTCTCCCACAGGGTGTGGGGGAGGTGGTGCGAACCATCCGCGTCGCGGCTGGCATTCACAATCCCATCACGCCGTCGCCCTTGACTCCACTCGCCCCCCGTCCGTAGCATACCCCACGTCATTATCTGCAACGGCTCGCCGACCCCGTCCGCTCCCCGCCGCCACCCCCTGCGTGACCCGGCCCGAGCGTGACCCCGCCCTCGACCCCACCCGGATTGCCCTCCCCGTCATCCGCTCCGGGTCGCTTCGGCCGGCCGTGTTGAATCTCCCCACCCACCCCCACCCCGCCGGGCTTGCCCCGTGACGCCGGACCCCGCCCCCCGTTCCGCCGTGTATGTGCTGGACACCCACGGCATGGTGTTCCAGATGTTCCACGGCATCGGCCCGATGACCGCCCCGGACGGGCGGCCGACGAACGCCGTGTTCGGCGTCACGCGGGCCATCATGACCCTGTACGACCAGGGGGCCGAGTACCTGCTGGCCACGTTCGACACGCCCGAACCGACCTTCCGCGTGGAAGTGTCCGCCGACTACAAGGCCCACCGCCCGCCCCCGCCGGACGACCTGATCATCCAGGAGCCGATGATCGACCAGGTGCTGACGGCCATGCGGATTCCGGTGCTGCGGGCACCGGGGTGGGAGGCCGACGACATCATGGCGACACTGGCGGCGGAGGCGGTGGAGCGCGGGCATGACGTGGTGCTCTGCACGTCCGACAAGGACTGCCGGCAGTTGCTCAACGACCGCGTGTCGATCCGGAATTTGCGGAAGGGCGAGACGCTCGACGCCGCGGGGCTGATGGCCGACTGGGGCGTGCGGCCGGATCAGGTGGTGGACTTCCAGTCGCTCGTCGGCGACAGCGTGGACAACGTGCCCGGCGTGCCGGGGTGCGGGCCGAAGACGGCGACCAAGTGGCTGAAGGAGTACGACACCCTCGACAACATCATCGCCAACGCGGACAAGCTCGGCGGGCCGAAGCTGCGGGACTCGCTCAAGGCGAGCATCGCCAGTGGCGACTTGCAGCGGTGCAAGACGCTCGTGAAGCTTCGCACCGACGTGCCGATGGCGATGGACTGGGAGGGGTGGAAGCGGCGCGACTGGGACGGCCAACGGCTGCTGGAACTGTTCCAGGAGTTCGGGTTCCACAGCTTCGCCGCACGGGTGCGGACGACGCTCGCCAAGAGCGGGGCGAAGAAGAACGAGGAGGTGTTGGCGTTGGCGGGGGTCGCTGGAGCCGCCGGCGTCAGCCGGCCGGGTGGTTCTGGTCATGACACCCGGCCGGC
>JANNDF010000802.1:0-15983 GCA_031387445.1 Planctomycetia bacterium | reverse complement strand
CATCAGCGAGTCGACGGCCCGGCCGGGCCGCCGCTACCTGCCCCCAGGCCAGTCGGCGTAATCGCCCGGTCTCCCACCCCGCACACCCCGGGAATGCTTCGCAATGACTCCGTTCGCCGCACTCATCCTCGACCGCGACCCGTACCTGTTCGCCGACTTCCCCGGCTTGCTCCAGGCGTGGTTCCAGGACGCCGGCGGGTTCCTGTACGTCGGCCTGTTCTTCTACCTGCTCGTCTCCATCACACGCCCGCAGGCGGTCCCCCGCGACGGCGGTAAGAAGGGCATCGCCACCCTGCCGCTCTTCAGTTGGGTGGTCGCCACCGTCTTGTACGCGGTGTACATCCTGATCGTCCTCACCGGCACCGGCAAGAACCTGGGCGGGTTCGGCCTCGACCTGCTGAACGTGAAGCCGATGCCCGACCCGAACGGGTACGTGAAGGTGGTGACGCCCAAGTTCTCCCTGTTCGGGTACGCCTACGGTGAGCTGCCGACCTACGCCAGACCGTTCGTCCAACTGCCCGCGAACGCCACGCCGACGACCCCCGCCCCTTACCCGTGGCAGGCGCTCCTGCTGACGGTCGGCGGGCTGGTGTCGTTCGTCGGTGCGGTCGCGCCGATGGTCGGCAACCTGGCCAAGCTGCGGGGCCGCCGCATCTGGGCGATGGCCGTACTGTGCATGAAGGAGGGGATGCGGAACCGCCTGTTCCTCGCCTGTTTGATCATCCTCTTGCCGCTCATGTTCCCGATCAACTGGTTCTTCCCGCCGAAGCCGGAAGACGACCTGCGGGTGGCCATCAACTGGGTGGCCCCGATCACCGCCTTCCCGCTCGTGTTCCTGACCATCCTGATCGGCTCTTACGCCCTGCCGAACGACGTGAAGAACCAGAACATCTACACGATTGTGACCAAGCCGGTGGAGCGGTTCGAGATCGTCCTCGGCCGGTTCGCCGGGTACGGCTTGCTGCTCACCGGCTTGGTACTGGTGGTCGGCCTGTTCACCCTGCTCACCATCCGCTCGTCCAACCCGTCGGAAGTGTCTCAGAAGGAGACGGGGGTGGCGCGGGTGCCGGTGCGGGGCGGCCTGGCGTTCCAGTCGCGGAAGGCCGATTTCGTCGGCACCGACGTGGGCCGCGAGTTCAACTACCGCAAGCACATCGGCGGGTCGCCTCTGAGCTCGCAGCGGGCCGTGTACGCGTTCAACACCATCGGCTCCGGCCTCTCCTCCCGCACCCGCCCGGTGCCGGTCGAGTTCAACTTCGACATCTACCGGCTGACCAAGGGGGAAGAGAACAAGGGGGTGCTCATCAACGTGCGGGTGGTCAGTTGGCAGCGGGATCAGGCGCCGCCGGCGGAAGGCGAGCAGACCGGCGAGTGGCGGTGGGGGGCGGTGAAGGCCGAGGGCGGGGTGTCGTCGTTCACCGAGGACAAGGCGTACGAGCAGTACCGGGCGGACGCCGTCACCGAATTGCGGAAGGTGAGCCAGTACCGCGACCAGTTGTCCGGGCCGGACGACCAGGCGCGGACGGTCGCCGTGCAACTGCTCGCCACCGCCAAGCCCGACTCGCCCACCTGGGAGGCGGCCAACACGCTGGCCGAGAAGTACGGCTTCTTCGAGTACCGGGCGAAGGAGGTGTTCGACTTCCACCCGGAGCGGATCGACCTGCCTCCCGGCCTGTTCAAGAACGCCGCCGCGAACGAGGCCGACGGCAAGAAACTCGAGTCCGGCAAGCCGCGCCTGAAGGTGTACGTCCACTGCTTCTCCCCGTCTCAGATGCTCGGCATGGCCGAAGGCGACCTGTACCTGCTGGAGAACGAGGAGTCGTTCGAGTGGAACCACCTGAAGTCGATGGTCGGCCTGTGGTGCTGGCTGATGCTGGTGGTCGGGCTGGCGATCACGCTCAGCACTTACCTGGACTTCGTCGTCGCCCTGCTGGTGAACGGCTTCCTGTTCGTGGTGGCCCTGTTCGCCTCGTACATCAACGAAATGGCCCAGACCAGCGGCATCACCGGCGGGCAGGGCGGGCCGTTGAAGTCACTCAACCAGTTGCTTCAGGCGAAGTCTATGACCGCCCTGCCCGAGGAGACGACCATCGAGAAGACGGCGGAAGGCGGGGACGTGGTGTTCGCCTGGACCCTCCGCCGCCTGTTGAACGTGCTGCCCGACCTGGAGGCGTTCGTCTGGACCAAGTATGTGGCCGAGGGGTTCAGCGTGCCCGGCGAGGCGCTCGTGATGAACGTGCTGGTGCTGGTCGCCTACCTGTTCCCCTGGTTCCTGATGGCGTACTACCTGATCCGCGGCCGCGAGGTGGCGGCCTGATCGGGGTCACGAGTCATCAGTCACCAGTCATTAGTCACCTGCGACTAGTGCGGTGGCTGATGACAAATGACTAATGACTGTTGACCAGTGACCAGTGACACACCCGAAGGGTGCGACATGAACGACGAGCTACGTAAGAAGGCGGTCATTCGGAAGGTGACGTACTTCGGCGTCATCCTGGCGCTGTTCGTCGTCAGCATGTTCTGGCGGGGGACTTTCCAGTTGCCCGTCGGCAACCCGAACAGCGTGACGACCCGCGACGAGTACGGTAAGCTGGTGCCGCTGAGCACGGCCGACGTCATCGCCCGCCTGCCGATCACCTACCAGGCTGAAGATCTGGAAATGCGGGACCGGGACGCGGGCGACCCGGAGGTGGCCGGGGCGCTCGCGCAGGTGAGTCTGGTGGGCGTCCGCGGGTTCGTCGTCACCGGCCTGTGGAACGCCACCATGACCGCCCAGAAGCGGGGCGAGTACCACGAGATGGAGCGGACGGCCCTGCTGCTCACCAAGCTCCAGCCGCACTTCATCACCCCTTGGGTGTTCCAGGCGTGGAACATCGCGTACAACGTGTCGGTCGAAACGGACAAGCTGGGCGACCAGTACTACTACATCTCCCGCGGCATCTCGCTCCTCGCCGACGGCGACCGTGCGAACACCCGTAGCCACCGCCGCGGCGACAAGGTGTACATGGTCGGCTCGCCGGACATCCGCTACCAGCTCGGCTTCTACTGCCAGAACAAGTTCAGCGTGTCGGACAAGGTGGCCACTCTGTTCTCGCTCTCGCAATTGAGCATGATCCCGCCGGCCGAGCGTGACTGGAGGCGGTTCCGCAAGTCCGCGAATGATCCGGTTGACCCTGTGCAGTTCCGTGAGTTCTGCGAGCGGAACCCGCAACTGGTGCGGCGGCTGAAGACCAAGCTGAACTTGAAAACGCCCGACGCGGTCGTGGATTTCTTGGAGGTGAACTGGCGAATCCCGGCTCAGTATGACGTGGACACCCGCCTTCGGCACAAGGACGACCGCGCCTTCCCCGTGCTGCCGGTGGCCGACGAGGAGTCCGACCGGCGACTGGCCGACTACCTGTCCGAGTTGCGGCAACAGGAGGCGAGGCCGACGGCCGCGGGGACGGACGCCATCGACATCCGGATGGTCGCTCGCGCCTGGTTCGAACACGCCCTGGCCGTCTGCCCGCCACCCAAAGACGGCGTCCCGTCGATGACCCCGCAGAAGGATGAGTACGACCCCTTCCGCTACCGCATCCCGGAACGGCCGGCCCTCATCGTCATCCGCTTCTCTCCGGCCCGCGCGCAGAGCTATGTGGCCGATCGGCTCCAGAAGGAGGGGTGGTTCGACGACAAGGCCGAGTGGAACCCGGACGCCGCCTACGACCGCGACGCCAAGTGGTTTCCACCGCCCCGCCCGCGCGACCCGGCCCCGCAAGTGGTGCTCAAGCCCGGCACCCACGCCCGTGCCGTCTGGGAGAAGACGTACATCCTGTGGCGGGAGGCCGGCCGCAAGAACGGGCTGAACCCGGAGAACCTGCTCCGCCAGCAGGAATTGGCGCAGGCGGCGAGCACCGCCGGGGCGGTGCCGGGTTTGGATTACACCGACGACCAACTGGCCGCCATGCGGCCTCCGCTCACCCGCGAGCACGTCGGTGCGGCGCGGGCCATCTTGTACTACGAGCAGAACCGCCAGATCACCCAGTACCAGCGGTTCTTGGACGAGAGTCTGGCGGAGATGGAACCCGACCTGGCGACCGCCCGGCAGTTGTTCTGGGACGCCGACGAACTGCACCTCCGTGATCCGGACGGGACGGCCGAACTGATCGCCCGCGTCCGCGCCGTCACCCTCTGGCGGCGGGTGTTCGCGAGTGACAAGCACAAGGGGTTCTACGCCGACACCCGCGCCGACACCCTACACGAGAACGCACTTGACCAGGAGTTGAAGATCGCCGACCTGCTGGTGAAGTCCGGCGACCCGGCGACGACCGCCCGGATGAAGGCCGCCCGCGAGGGGCTGACACTCGTGTCGCCGGCCCTGATGGCCGCGTCGGAGCAGAAGTTCGCCCGCGCGGTCGCCACCGACGAGGCCCAGGCTCAACTGGCCTTGGCCTACGCAGTGGCCAACCCTAAGAGCGACCTGAACCTGCGGGCCGAGGACGAGGTGAGGAAATTCAAGGAGCGGTTCCCGAACAGCCCGCAGCAGCCGACCGTGGCTGCCACCGCCCGCGGGTTGCTCGACGGCGAGTTCGCCTGGCTGAAGTTGTACCCCGACGCCGGCAAGTCGATGGAGTGGGTTCGCTACTCCGTCCGCGTCGAGCGGATGATGAAAGACGGCGTGCTGGCCCCACCGGAAATGTCGCCGGATGGCGGTCGGCCGCCAGGGCCGGGCACGCTGCCAATGCCCGTCCAGGCACCGGGACGCTAACGCGGGGGTGTGTCTTGCTGAACGTGGCCTTGGCGGTCCTCGCCCACCCGGACGACGCCGAGTTCCTGTGCGCCGGCACGCTGTTGCGGCTGCACGCGGAACACGGGTGGGTGGTCCACGTCGCCACCATGACGGCCGGCGACTGCGGTTCGGCCGAACACCCCCCCGACGAGATCGCCCGCATCCGCCGGGCGGAAGGTGCCGCCGCGTGCCGGGCGGTCGGCTTCACCTACCACTGCCTGGAAGTGCTCGACCTGCGGGTGCGGTATTGCGACGAGCAGTTGAACACCGTCTGCCGGCTACTGAACGCCGTCCGCCCGACCGCCGTGTTCACTCACAGCCCGGAAGACTACCACTTGGACCACGAGCAGACGAGCACCCTGGTGAGGGCGGCCGCGTTCGCCGCCCCTATCCCCAACTTTCTGCACCGGCCGGGACACGCCGAACCGCACACGCCGCTGCCCGCCATCCCGCACCTGTTCTACTGCGACCCGCTCGAGGGGAAGGACCAGTTCGGCCGGCCAGTACCGCCCGCGATGTACGTGGACGTTTCATCTGTGATCGAGAAGAAAGGGGCAATGCTGGCCGAGCACGAGAGCCAGCGGGCCTGGCTGCGGAAGCACCACGGGGTCGATAACCTCGTGGATTCGATGAAGGCGTGGTCGGCCCAGCAGGGCGGGCGGTGCGGGGCGGCTTTCGCCGAAGGCTTACGCCAGCACCTCGGCCACAGTTACCCGCAGAACAACCTGTTGCACGAACTGCTTGGGGCGAAGTAGACTGTCGCCCTCTCCCCGAGGGCGTGTCATGCTTTTCGCGCGCAACGAAGAAATCAACCAGTGGCTGTCCGACAACCCGCTCGTGCTGGGCGGCGGGGCGACGGTCATCGCCCTCATCCTGATCGGCGTCGGGGTGGCCGCACTCGTCACCGGGCAGACCCGCGACAAGTGGGGCCGGAGGATGAAGGGCACGAACGCCAAGGTGCTCGGGTTCGTGTGGCTCGGCTTCGGCGGGCTGGCACTGCTGTTCGGCCTGTTCAAGATTGCGAGCGCGTTCATGAAGTGAAGTCTGATAGGGTGGGCCGCTCTCGCCGAGAGCGGCGTACGACCCAGCTCTCGGCGAGAGCCGGCCACCCTACTCCGCGTCAATGAGCACAATCGGCCCGTCGGTGCCGCCGACCGCGACCCGCGTGCCGTCCGGGCTGACGGCGAGGGCCGTCAGCTTGCCCACTTTCAGCGGAAAGCGGGCCGTCTCCTTGCCGGTCGTCACGTCCCAAAACCGCACCGTCTCGTCCCAACTCGCGCTCACCACCGTCCGCCCGCCGTGAATGAACCCGACGCCCGCCACCTTCCCCTTGTGCCCGGTCAGGTCGGTGCGAGGCTTGCCGTCGGCGGTGAACACGCGGACCAGCCAGTCGGACGCGATGGCCACCGTGCCGCCGTCGGGCGAAACGGTGATGGCCGAAGCCGGCTTGCCGAGCTTCACGTCGGTGGCATTGGGTTTGTTGATATCCCACGACCGCCAAATGTCGGTTCCCGTCTGCAAGAGCCCGCTCAGCCAATGAATCGTTCTCGTCGCCGGGTGCGCTGTGATCGCTCGGACACCGTGACTGCCAGCAATGACTGGCGAGAGCTGTCGCGTTTTTCGGCTCGCCATGTCGAACAGGTGTAAACTGCCCGCCGCCACATTAGGGCATCGTGAGCCGACGCCAAGTAGTTCGGGGGTCACATAAACCAGTGAGGTAATCTCGGCAGTGGCCGACGCGACCAGATGGCTCCTCAACACTTTCCCGTCTCGTCGAACTGGCAACAGATGTGGGCCAGACGGCACCGCGAGGTATTCCCCAGACTGATCCCAGGTGATTGCCTTTCGCGGTTGGTTCGAGTACGGACTCCCTTCCCACGCCACCCCGCCAGCCGAGTCCCACAACTTCACGCTGCCGTCCTTCGCTCCGCTCGCCAGTGTCATCGAATCCGGCGAGAACGCGAGCGAACACACCGTCGCCGAGTGGCCGTCAAACTGGATCATCCGTGTCGTCCGTTAGTGCCGGGGGTCGCCAGCATTTTACACCCCCCGTTGCCGCAGTCCGCCCCGAACCGCGGGAGCGTGACGGTGAACTTGCTCCCTCTCCCGAGTTCGCTGCTCACACTCACCGTCCCGCGCATTGCCTGGACGAGGTGTTTGACGATGGCCAGCCCCAGCCCGGTACCGCCCATCTCGCGGGAGCGGTCCTTGTTCACCCGGTAGAACCGCTCGAAAATCCGCGGCTGGTCGGCGTGCGGGATGCCCAGGCCGGTGTCTTCCACCTCGAACACCACCTCCTTCGCCGTCGCCCGCCAGCGGGCGGTGATGCGGCCGGCCGGGGTGTACTTGATGGCGTTGTCCACCAGGTTGTCGAGCACCTGCGCCAACCCCTCCTCGTCGGCCAACACGCCCAGGTCGGGCGGGGTGTCGGCCAGCGCCACGCCGTTGAGCGTCAGCCCCTTCGCCTCGGCCCGCGTGCGGTGACGGTCCAGGCAGGTGTGAACGGCGTCGTCCACCAGCACCCGTTCGGGGGTGAACCGCTGCTCGGCCGTTTCGATGCGGGCGAGGCTGAGCAGGTCTTCGATGAGCACCTGTTGGCGGTCGGCCTGGTCGGCAATTTCGGCCAGGAACATGCCGCGGGCGGCCGGGTCTTCCACCGCCCCGTCGATGAGCGTCTCCACACTGCTCATGATGTTCGCCAGCGGCGTCTTCAGTTCGTGCGACACGTTCGCCACGAAGTCCTGCCGCAGGCGTTCGAGCCGCCGCAGGTCGGTCGTGTCGTGGACCACCAGCACCGCCCCGCTCGGGGAGGCGTTCGGCAGGAGCGACACGTACAGAGTCAGGTACTTTTCGCTCGCCCCGTTCCACGCCAGCTCCCGTCGCTGCGGGCCTTTGCCCGACAGCGCCGCGTCCACCGCCTCCCGCAGTGCCCGCTGCCGTGTCACCTCCCACAGCACCCGCCCGACCGCCGCCTCAGGGTCGAATTCGAGCAGCCTCCCGCCAGTGTCATTGGCGAACAGCACCCGCTGGCGGTCGTCGATGGCCACGACCCCTTCCACCATGCCGGACAGAATGGTGCGGAGCTGCTGGCGATCCCGTTCACTCTCTCGGAAAGACGTGGCGAGGCGGTCGGTCATGCCGTTGAAGGTGCGGGCGAGGGTGACGAACTCGCGACTGCCTGCGACGTGAATGTGATGCGTGAAGTCGCCTTCGGCGAGCCTGTCGGCCCCGCGGGTCAGGGCGGTGAGCGGGCGGGTGAACCGGCGAGCCAGGAGGTACGCCGGGGCAACGGACACCACCACGATGACACCACTGGCGACGACCACTTCGGCCGCCAGCCCGACAATCAGGTGCGGCTCACCGGAACGGAGTATGATCACGCCGACCAGACCGACGGAACAGACCACCAGGGTGAGGAAGGTGAGGAAGAGGCGCCAGAACATGTCGCCGCCGGTCACGGGGAAGGGTGAGCGAAGGTAACAATACTATCCCCCACCCGGCGACGACTTGAAGTGTTTTCCGTGAAACCCGTCCGCGAGCGCCATTTCCCACCGGCACGACCATCACCCGTACTTCTTGTGGCACTCCTCCGAGGTCATCTTCGGTGCGCGGACCAGTCCGCCCTTGAGCTTCTCGCCGTCCGGGTCGAGGTACATCCGGCCGGAGTTGCCCTTGATGGTGGTGTCGTACCCGATCACGTGGACGTTGAAAATGAACCCGACCTCCGACACCGCCTTGAACCAGTGGATGTTGTCCTTGTGGTCGGAGATGGTGGACACCCCGCCCGGCTCGAACTTCTGGTCGATGGTCGGCTTGATGACGAAGTGCTCCTTCTCCGTCTCCACGCGGTCGTAGTGCTTCCCCTCCCACTCGCCCTTGAGCACGATGAACCCGGTACACATGTTTAGGTGCCCGTGCGGGACGATGCTCCGCCCCTTCTTGCACCCGAAGATTTGCCGCCCGAAGACCAAGTCCGCCGGCAGGCCATCCACCGCCTTCAGGTCGATGCCCGAACTCGACGCCCCGTTGTCGGGCAGTTTCACCTTCTTCTCGATGTCGTCGAGCTTCACCAGCGTGACGAGTTCCTTCAGGTTGACCTTCTTGTAGAGGGCTTCCATCTTGGTCTGGAATTGCAGGTCAGTCAGCTTCTGCCCTTTCAGGTCTTTGGACATCTCGACGAGGTCTTTGAGCCACGCCCCGACGGTCGGCTTCACCTCGTCGGCGAGCAGGTCGCGGGACCAGAGGGTTTCGATCAGCCCGTAGGTGACGAGCGAGCCGAGCACCTGGGCGGAGAACTGGCGGCGGGACGGGTCCACGGCGAACACCTCGGGAGGATGTCCGAGCGTACCCGCGGGGCAGGGGAGGGGGAAGCGAAAAGGAGGAGGGAATTGCTGTCGCAACGATGACGCCGCCGACCGACCGAGTTCAGCAGCGGCGGTCGCGGGGGTGTGTGGACTCCGGGAACCTAGACTCCCGCCGGGTCAGGTAGCTTGTTTGGTTCGGCGTCCGAGCCGTTCGACAGCAGGGGCAACCGCACGATAAACTCGCTACCCTTTCTTGAGCCATCGCTGATTGCTTCCACAGTGCCCTCATGCAGTTTGACCAGCCGCCGCACCAGAGCCAGCCCAATTCCGAGTCCTCCGGCGCTGCTGTCCCCTGCGGGATCCACCTGTGTGAACAGCTCGAACACCCGAGAGACCATCTCCTTCGGGATCCCTACCCCGTTGTCACGAACTCGGACGGTTGCTGTCTCGCCCTCCCTCGCCGCTGAGAACCAGATGTGTCCCCCCTCGGGCGTGTACTTGGCGGCGTTGGTGAGCAAGTTCGACACGACTTGGATCAGACGAGTGGGATCGCCACTCACCCACAACGGGTCGGTCACTTGCGCGACTTCCAGATGGTGCTTCCGGCTCTCGATGAGCGGTTTCGCCATCTCGACGGCATTGTGAAACACCGTCCGCAAGTCAACAACCTCGCGGCGGAGAGTGAGCGTGCCGCACCGGACCCGGGTCAGGTCGAGAAGGTCTTCAATCAGGCGGGCCATGTGCGAGGTCTGGCGTTCGAGCCTGGCCAAGGTTTGCTCGCGAACGCTGGTATCGGCTTGAGGCAGTCTCAGGATTTGGGCCGCGAGATTCAGGACGCTGAGCGGGGAGCGCAGTTCGTGTACAACCGCAGACAAGAAATTGTCCTTCTGCCGGTCGACTTCTTCCAGTTCGCGGGTCCTCTGCCGCAACTCCTCCACGATACGGCGGTGTTCGGTCATGTCGCGGATGGTGCTGGCCACAAGAAGCCCCCTCTCGGGGGGCAGTGGGCTAATCGACACGTCGATCGGAAATTCGTGGCCGTCCTTCCGCAAGCCGAACAGGTCGAGGTCGCGCCCCATCGGCCGCGGGTGTGGATCGGCAGCGTAGGCACGGGTTTCTGCGACGTGAGAGCCGCGGTACCGCTCCGGCATGAGCATCTCGATTGGGCAACCGACCAACTCCTCCCGACGGTATCCAAACAATTTCTCCGTTTGGCCGTTGACCTGAACGATCGCCCCATCCCCGTCGATGATCACGACCGCGTCGGGGGCGGCTTCGAGGAAGCCGTGGAAGAGACGCTCCTGTTGACCGGCCAAGAGGTTCGGCCCGCCGGTTGGGTCATCAACTCCGATTTGCATTGGATCCCCCATTTCGATCAGCGAATTGGTCCGATCCTGCGTCTGAGGGAGTGTCGGCCCTCGGCACGCCGCACGACCCAACTCACCTGCCCGGCCCGTTCGTTGACCTCCTCGGCATGACAAGATGACGTCGGGGTCGGGTCATGTGAATCGCCTGGTTCGGCTTCATGATACTGTGCTGTGCCGAAATCGGACCAGCACCACTCATACGACCGTCCCGAATAAGGCTCCGACGCCGGCCGTGATCGCCATCGCGAGTGCTCCCCAGAAGGTGACGCGGATGGCGCCTCTGGTCGCGCTCGCGCCACCAACGAACGCGGCAAGACCGCCGAGAGTCGCGAGGAAGATTAATGATGCGCCAGCGACAAGTGGGATGAGGTACGCCTCTGGGGCGATGACCACTGCCAATAAGGGTAACGCCGCCCCGACCGCAAACGTCCCCGCCGAGGCGAGCGCTGCTTGGACGGGCCGCGCCACAAGTAACTCGGACGTGCCGAGTTCGTCGCGGGAATGGGCGGCCAGGGCGTCGTGGGCCGTGAGCTGCTCAGCCACCTGTTTCGCGAGCGACGGGTCGAGGCCACGCTTGACGTAGATCGCCGTCAGTTCGGCCAGTTCGGCGGTCGGGTCGGTCGCCAGTTCCTTGCGCTCGCGGGCGAGGTCGGCCTGTTCGGTGTCGGCCTGGGAACTGACCGACACATACTCGCCGGCCGCCATGGACATCGCCCCGGCGACCAACCCGGCGACCCCCGCGACCAGGATGCTGTGGCCGGTCGCGTGGGCCGCCGCGACGCCCAGGACGAGGCTCGCGGTCGATACGATGCCGTCGTTCGCCCCCATGACGGCCGCACGCAGCCAGCCGATTCGTTCGGTTCGGTGTCGCTCGTTGTGTACCATATGTTCTCACGATGCGGACGAGCATTATAGCGGCCTGCCACTGCCGCCGAACTTGGGAATCGGTTGCGCCCGGCGCAGTGCGCAACCGCTCGGCCACCCGGCGGCTCACTCCGCTCGGCTCGCCAGAGGGGGTCATGCCAACGGCTCCAAGCTCACCCGCAGGGGTTCGGCACCTTTGTCCTTCTGGTCGGGGTCGGGGCCGCAGGAATGAATCTGGTCGGCCTTCAGTTCGGCCACTTCCAGGCTGCCGGACCACACCACGCTCCGCCCGCTGTGGTGCGCTTCGAGCATCAGCTTTGCACACTTTTCCAGCGGGTAGCCGAACACCTTTTGCAGCACCCCGATCACGAACCCGTAGGTGTTGATGTCGTCGTTGTGCAGGATGACGGCATACGGCGGCTGGCGCTTGGTCCGCACGTCGGTGTCGGTGTCGGTCTCGGGCGGGGCAATCGTGGCGGCCATCGCGGGCCTCCGGCAATGCGAATCAG
The DNA here is from genome assembly GCA_031387445.1 of Planctomycetia bacterium. Taxonomy (GTDB): domain Bacteria; phylum Planctomycetota; class Planctomycetia; order Gemmatales; family Gemmataceae; genus JALHQU01. The sequence continues at coordinate 4,171 of JANNDF010000802.1, read as the reverse complement.
TGCCCTAATGTCTTACCACGCGGGGGAGTGTGTACCAAGCCGACGTGAGCCAACTCCAGAGTGAACGGTCCCTCCTGGCGGTCGGCGATGAGCAGCGAAATGGCGGTCACACGGGCGGGGTCGGCGGGGGCGATGCCGGCCCTTGCCCCGAACCGCATGAGTACGAAGTCGGCGAGCGGAATGGACACGTCCAGCCACTCGCCCGGCCGGCTGTCGAAGCTCGCGCGGTACGACGTGCCGGGAAGCATGTAGCGGGTGTGCAGGCAGACCTTGTACGTCTTGCCGTCTCCACGGATTCGCAGTGCCACGGCGGTGGCGTCCGGCACCGGGGCGAAGTCCGGCGAACGCACCGAGCAAAACCCGCCGCCGTTCGCCAGCGACACCTCGCCCGTGAAGCATGCCGTGCCGCCGTCAGTGGGCACGAGGGCACTCCGCGACTGTCCGCCCATCGTCGAGTCGTCGATGGTCTGCCATGCGGCGAACGGGCCGGTGGGGTCGAAGCGGAACAGCACGGCGGGCGGAGGCTGAAGGTACGCAATCACGGGTGGCTCGCCGGAGGGCGACGGAACATTTCAAGATGGTAGGTGCCGACCCCCGCCTCCCGGCAACCTGAACGTAAGTCGGCGGTGAAATCGTGAACCGTCGGCGGCGTTGAGATGGCAACGGCCGGAATTCCGATGCCCGCCTGAGGAACCCCCATGACCCGCACGCTCTTCCCACTTGTCGCCGCCCTCGCGGTGGCTGTCGGCATGCCGCCGGCGATCGCGGCCGACCCCGTGTCGGGCGAACTCAAGTACGTGCCACCGGACGCGGCACTGTACATTCACCTGGACGTGGCCGCCATCTTCGACAGCAAACTGGGCGACCCGCTGACGAAATCGAAGGTGTCCGTGACGATTCTGGGGCTGTCCGACGCGAACAAATTGCTCGGGGCGAAACTGGGCGACGTGAAGTCGATCACGTTCAGCTTTCCGAACCTGCAAGATCAGTCCGCCGTCGGGAAGAGCCTGAGCGTCGTCACCTACCGCCAGAAGTACGACCGGGAAAAGCTCGTCGCCGCGCTCCAGGAGCAGGCGAAGAAGTCGAAGGGCGAGGTGGTGGTGAAGGACAACGTGGTGAAGGTGACGACGCCGTCGCCGTTCGGCCCGGACACCAAGCTGACGACGACGCACGACCTGACCGACGACACCCGCATCGTGTCGGCCCACGGGCTGGGCGACGAGTACCTGAAGCCGAGCGAGGTGACCGGCGTTCACTCGCTGGCGCTGAAGGCGAACGCGACCGCTCCCGCGATCCTCGGGTTGAACTTCAACGCCCTCCCCGATGAGCTGAAGAAGGAGGACTTGCCGGCCGAGTTCCGCCCGTTTCGCCCCATCCTGATGGCCGACGGGCTGACCGCCGTGGGTAGCCTGGGGAAGGACAAACTGAACGTGAGCGTGACGGTGAAGGCCAAGAACAAGGCGGACGCCGGCGAGGTGGAGAAGTCACTCGACGCCCTCCGGCAGTTGGCCGACACCACCATCACCTCCGCCAAGAAGAATCTGAAAACCGACGTGGCGAAGCCGAAGGAGGTCGGCGAACTGTTCGACATCCTTCAGGCGGCGATGAAGGACGCCAAGTTCGCGGTGAGCGACACCACGACCACGGCCAGCCTGAGCCTGCCGCTCGACGCGCCCTATGGACCGTTCTTCGACCTGTTGACCGGCGGCGGGGCTTCAGAGCGCTCGGTGTCGTCGAACAACATGAAGCAGCTTGGCCTGGCGATGCACAACTACGAGTCGGCCCACAACCACCTGCCCACCCCCGCCACACTGGGTAAGAAGGGTAAAAAGCTGTTGAGCTGGCGGGTGGAGGTGCTGCCGTACATCGAGCAAGACGCCCTGTACAAGCAGTTCAATCTCGACGAGCCGTGGGACAGCGAGCACAACATGAAGGTGTTCAAGGGCAACCCGATGCCGAAGGTGTTCGCCATCCCCGGCTCCGCCAACGAGGCGGACAAGAAGACGCACTACCAGGTGTTCGTCGGCAACGGGGCCATGTTCGAGCCGACCGGCCCGACCAAACTGGCCGAAATCGCCGACGGCACGTCGAACACGTTCATGGTCGCCACCGCCGCGAAGGGGGTCGAGTGGACGAAGCCGGACGACATCGAGTTCGAACCGAAGGCCGAGGTCGCCAAACTCCTGCTCTTCAAAGACGGCGTTTGCATGGTGTGCTTCGGCGACGGGTCGGTGCGGGCGATCAGTGACAAGGTCGCCGAAAAGTCGCTCAAGGCGTACGTCACCCGCGGCGGCGGCGAAGTGGTCAGTGACGACGACTGAGCAAAGTAGGTGCCGCCCGGCAGGCGGCACCCGTGCACCACACGAGTGCCGCCCGGCAGGCGGCACCTACCCCACAGAGGTTCTCATGCTTCGCATACTCCGACGACTCGCACTGCTCGTCCCGATGCTCGGGGTGGTCGCCGCCCTCGTTATCGCCACTCGCCCGACCGCCCCGCCGGTGGCCGCCCAGCCGTCCGCCCCGGCCCTCTCCACCGACCTCGCGCTCATCCCTGGCGACGCCCTCGGGTTCGCCCACGTGCGGGTGGCCGAAGTGTGGAAGAGCGAATCGCTCAAGCCGCTCCGCAAGGTCGTGGAGAAGGCCGGGCCGTCCGCCTTCGACACGCTCGACAAGGACTTCACCCCCGCCCCGTCCACCCTCGAACGGGTGACCACCGTGGCCCTGCCGTTCGCCTCCGCGGACATGGCCAACCTGCGGACGGTGACGATCCTTGCGTTCAACAAGCCGTTCGACGCCGACAAGGTGAAGAAGCAGTACATGCCCAGGGGCGAGGAGAAGAAGGCGAACGGGAAGGCGTACACGTCCGACAAACTGGCGGGCGTGGCCGTCCACTTCGCCGACGACAAGACGCTGGTGTTCGGCGACGCAGACACGATCCCGGCCTTTCTGAATCTGAAAGGGAAGCCGAGTGAGGCGTTCACCGCGGCGATGAAGTTGGCCGCGACCCGGCCGCTGGTGGCGTGCGTGAACGTGAAGGCCCTGCCCATTCCCGACCAGTTGAAGAACGACCTGCCGGACAACTTGAAGCCGTTGCTGACGGCCGAAACCCTCATCCTGTCGGCCGACTTCGAGAAGGACGTGAACGTGACGCTGGCCGTCGGCTTCGGATCGGCCGACGACGCCAAGGCGGGCGAGAAGGCGTTACGGGCACTGGCCGAGATGGGCCGTCAGATGCTGGTCGAACCGCGGCAGCAGGCCGAGCAGATGGTAAAGGGCGACCCGGCACGGAAGAAGGACAGCCCGCGGCCGCTCGAAGACCTGGTGCTCGCGACCGTCGGCCTGGGCATGCTGGGCGGGGTGAACACGCTCGACGAACTACTGGCCGACCCGCCGCTGAAGACGGAGGGCAAGACGGTGTCGGCGGTGGTCCCGCTGCCGCCGGACGCCGCCCGGCTGGTGGGAATGGCGGTAGTTTCGGCCGGCATCGGCCTGCCGGCCGTGCAGAAAGCCCGCAACGCCGCTGCCCGCATGCAGAGCATGAACAACCTGAAGCAGATCGCCCTGGCCATGCACAACTACCACGACACGCACGGCAGCTTCCCGCCGGCCGCCATCTGTGACAAGAAGGGCAAGCCGCTGCTGAGCTGGCGGGTCGCCATCCTGCCGTTCATCGAGCAGAACAACCTGTACAAGCAGTTCAAACTCGACGAGGCGTGGGACAGCGAGCACAACAAGCAGTTCAGCCAGGTGGCCATCAAGACGTACATGGACCCGCGGGGCGACTACACGGGCAAGATGCACCACACGCACTACAAGGTGTTCGTCGGCGGCGGGTCGCCGTTCGACACGCTGGGCAGCAAGAAGTTGCAACAGATCTCGGACGGCACGTCGAACACTCTCATGGTGGTGGCCGCCGGCGACCCGGTGCCGTGGGCCAAGCCGGAGGACTTCCCGTTCGACCCGAAGAAGGAACTGCCCGACCTGAAGAAGCCGTTCGCCGAATTGCTCTTCGGACTCTGCGACGGGTCGGTGCGGATGGTGCGGCCGGATCAGGTGAAGGACTTCGACGGCCTCATGAAACTGCTCATCCAGGCCGATGACGGCACGCCGATTCCGGAGTTTTGATCTGACAGTAGCCGCGAGCCGGAGGCGAGCGCGTCGGACCTCCGAC
>JANNDF010000751.1:0-2979 GCA_031387445.1 Planctomycetia bacterium | reverse complement strand
AACAGCGGGCTGACGCCCGCCGCTCGCCCGACCCATCGGCATTGCCACATGACCGAATCCGACTGGCTGTCCACCGACTCCCCATCCCGCATGTTCCGGCACGTGCGGACGCGGCTGTCCGCCCGCAAGCTGCAACTACTGGCGTGCGGGTGCTGCCGACTGTTCGAGCCGATGTTCTCAGTCGGTCAACGCCGGGCGCTCGAAGTGGTGGAGCGACACGCCGACGGGCTGGCCGACCGGGACGAGTATCAGGCGGCGGTGGAGTTGTTCGGCCTCGACCACATGGGCCACCAGCTCCCCACGCCGACCGGCGTGGTTTCGGACAGCACCGGCGTTTCGCCTCACGCGGCTCTGGCCAACGCGCTCCGGTCGGTGGTGAGCACCCCGGCCGACGACGGCCTCGCCCGCGTGCTGGAGTGGGCGGTGTGGACCGCCAAACTGGTCGGCCCCGGCCAACCGCGGGAGGCGCAGCAGTCCGCCAACCGCAAGATGTGCGAGGTGTTCCGCGAGATCGTCGGTAACCCGTTCCTCGAGCGCGCTGCGGCCGGCGGACTCGCCGCGCCATGGATGCTCAAGGTGAGCGAGACCGCCCGGTCGATTGCCGTCGGGGTGCAGGCAAATCAAGCGTTCGACCGCTTGCCCATTCTGGCCGACGCCCTCGAAGACGACGGCTGTGCCGACGACGAGTTGCTCGCCCACCTCCGCCACCATTCTCATCACCTCCGCGGCTGCTGGGCGGTAGACTTGGTGCTGGGCCAATCCTGATGGAGCCGCCGACATGATCCCGCTCCTCGTCGCGTCCGCGTTCGCCATCGCACCACCCTCGCCGGTGTCACTGCACGACAAACCGCCGGACATCTCCTGGTTTGGTGACGACCCACTTCAAGGAGTTGTCATCCGCTCGGGACGGGACACCATGCCCACTGAACTCGTGCGGCGGATCCAACTGGCCCCATTCGCACAGTGCTGGCCGCAGGAAAGCCTCACCGTCGAACACCGCGAGGGCGGATTCAAGAGCGGGTTCAGCCCGCTGCCGCCGGGGGCGTTGCCGCCCGCACCGCTCACCTCGGCCGGCTTCTGGTCAACGGGTCACGCGCGGCTCGGCGGCGGTCTCGGAAGCGGGGGATTTGGTGGCGGTGGACGTGGCGGATTCGGCACTGGTGGATCTGGCGGCTTCGGTGGCGGCGGGACGGGTGGGTTTGCACCGGGTAGCTGGCGCGGGGGAACGGGTGGCGGTGGCCGCGGTGGAGCGGGTGGCGGGCGGGAGAGGTAGGTGCCGCTCGCGGAGCGAGCAGACCACTTTAACCCGTGTACGGCTGAAACAACTCCGTCGTGAAGTAGCGTTCCATGCGATCCGGGAACACGGTGACCACTTGCAGCGCGGGGTCGTTGCGGCGTTTCAGCACCTCGCACGCGGCGGCGTAGTTCAGCCCCGAACTCGGGCCGACGGGGAAGCCGAGCTTCATCAGCCGCCGGGTGGTGGCCATCGCCAGTTCGTCCGGAACGTCGATGGTGAGCAACCCCGGCAGGCGGTCTTCGTGAAAGATGGTCGAGATGCGGTCCACCACGCCGGGGATCCGCCCGCTGAAGCTGCAACACTCCACGTCGCCATCGCCGTACAGGTTCACCGGCCGGGCGTGAACCGGCACTACCGGGCAGCCGACATCCCGACAGCCCATGAACAGGCCGACCAGCGTGCCGCCGGTGCCGACGCCACTGACGACCGCATCGACTCGCCCGCCGGGGATCACGTCCACGACTTCGCGGGCGGTGGTGAAGCGGTGGGCGTCGGCGTTGTCGTCGTTGGCGAACTGCCGCGGCAGGAACGCGCCGTGTTCGGCGGCCAGTCGCTCCGTCTCGGCGATCGCCCCGCGGATGCCGGCCGCCTTCGGCGTGGTCGTCACTTCCCCGCCATAGGCTTTGATGATGAGCACCCGCTCGCTGCTCACGCCATCGGGCATCACGGCGATGAACTTCAGCCCCATCTGGGCACACGCCAACGCCAGTGCGATGCTCGTGGACCCGCTCGACGCCTCCGCCACCAGGCTGCCGCACGACACCCGCCCGCCCCGCCAGGCCTTTTCCAGAATGAAGCGGGCGATGCGGTCCTTCGTCGAACCAGACGGGTTGAAGAACTCCAGCTTGCACCACACGGGGGGCAAGGCGGAGTCGAGTTGCACCGGCACGAGCGGCGTGGGGGCAACGCGGTTCAGGTAACGATGACAGCCGGGCAGGTCGGACATTGGTCAACTCGGTAAATGTCCCCAGGGCGTTGCCCTGGGCTGAGGAAGGGCGGCCCTTCGGGCCTTTTGGTTCGGCCCGAAACGTATCGAATCCACCAAGGGCCGAAGGCCCGCCCTTCCTCAGCCCAGGGCAACGCCCTGGGAGCCTGTAGCTCAATCCCACACATACCGCTCGTCCCACTCGACCCCGTCGCGGCGGAGGAGATGGCGGTACTCTTCCTGGAACGTGGCATCGCGGTGGTGTTCTTCCTGTCGGTCGATGTATTCGATCACCCCGTCGGCCTCGGAAGCGCTGACGGAGAACGCGCCGTAGCCCGCCTGCCAGTGGAAGTGGGCGAGGGCCGGGTCTCGGGACTTGACCCACTTGGAAGAACTGGTCTTCACGTTCTCGACCACTTGGGCCTGAGTGCGGGTGCGGGACAATGCGAACAGCAGGTGGACGTGATCGGCCACCCCGCCGACCCGAAGTGACGGGCAGCCGTCGTTGTTCAGCACCACCGATAGGTACGGGAACAGTTCAGCCCGCACGTCGAGTGTGAGGAGTGGTTCACGATTCTTGGTACTGAAGACCAGATGCACCAGGACGCGGGAGAGGGATTGCGGCATGGGGTGTTCCGAGTTTACCCAGGGCGTTGCCCTGGGCTGAGGGAGGGCGGGCCTTCGGCCCTTGGTGGATTCGTTGTCTTGACGTGACAACGGAAAAGGCCCGAAGGGCCGTGCTTCCTCTGCCCAGGGC
>JANNDF010000745.1:0-1027 GCA_031387445.1 Planctomycetia bacterium | reverse complement strand
CAAGAACCGAACCGGGGACAAGCTCAAAATCCTCGCCTGGATGGGCGACGGCTTCGCCCTCTACCTGAGGCGGCTCGAACGCGGCACCTTCGCCTTCCCCACGGCGAGCGACGCCAGTGTGACCGTCACTCCGACCCAATTGGCCATGATCCTCGGGGGCCTCGATCCGACGAAGGCCCGCGAACGCCACCGTTACAAAACTCCGGCGTGAATTGCGCTACTTCGATGACAGGGCGGTGTTCAATCCCGCATGCCGCCGATGGATACCAACACCGATCTTCGCCAGAAGCTGACCCATGCGGAAGCGGTGATCGTGGAACTACGCGGCGTGGTGGTCGAACTTCGCAAACAGGTCGAGGCTCAGCAAGCCCACATCCACCGCCTGGTGAAAATCACGTTCGGCCGCGGCGGCGAGCGGGTCGAAGGGCCGACCCTGTTCGACGTGATCGCTGCAGCGGAAGCCGAAGCTCCGTCGCCGGTCCCGCCGCCGGTGCCCGAACAACCGGCCCCGAGGAAGCGGAAGGGGCACGGCCGGCGGCGCAAGCCAGCGGACCTGCCACGTCGCCGCGAGGAGATCGACCTGAGCGACGCCGAGAAGGTGTGCCCGTGCTGCCAAGCGGTCAAGATTCGCATCGGGCAGATCGTCAGCGAGCGACTCGACTACCAGCCGATGGCCCTCTTCGTCCGCGAATTGGTGCGGCCAACATATGCGTGCAGAGCTTGTGAATCGCAGGGTCACGACCCGCAGATCATCCGGGCGGCCCTCCCGCCGGAGCCGATCCCGAAGAGCGGTGTCGGCAGCGGCCTGCTGGCCCACGTGATCGTGTCGAAGATGGTCGATCACCTGCCGCTGCACCGCCGCACGTCCCACCCGTAGCGGGCGAGGATCCCCTCCTGGCGGTGCAGCGGCAGGTGATCGACCATCTTCGACACGAGCACGTGGGCCAGCAGGCCGCTGCCGACACCGCTCTTCGGGATCGGCTCCGGCGGGAGGGCCGCCCGGATGATCTGCGGGTCGAGACACTGC
>JANNDF010000742.1:0-19999 GCA_031387445.1 Planctomycetia bacterium | reverse complement strand
CGACCCAGGCGGGGAAGTCGAGGCGGAACTGCACCTGGTCGGGCACCGGCGTGCGGGTGTTGTCGTGGACGGCCTCGGCCAGACTGTCGGGGGCGGACAGCGAAGTCAGCCGCACCCCCTTCCGTTGCGAGCACGTCGGCGAGCACACGTCGCCCAGCGGCTCGCTCCCGCACGCCCGCCGGCCGGAGCGGGCGGCCCGGGCGGCGTACCCGGCCAGGCGGGTGGCGAACGTGTGCGGCTGACGGCCGCGGCGGGCGAGGCGGACGAACCACACCCAGCACAGGGCGACGGCCTCGCAGGTTGCCTCCTCCCGGTGGTGCGGGCAGCGGACCTGGCGTAGCTGGAAGCGGACGACGGCGAACACGCGGGGCAGGACGGACAGGAAATCGCGGCTGACGGCGGGGGACGGCGGTTCGGGCATGGCGGGCTCCGGCGCGGCGAGTGCCGCGGGTGGGACGGGGCGGGCGGGTTGACGGAGGGGAACGAGTCGCGAGGCGACCGGCCGGCGACGGGTAGGCCCGCCGGCACGGTAGATTGACACGGACGGAAGGCGGATTAACGACGGGCGGGCAGCGGCGTCTCGACCGCCGTCGGCGGCCCGGAAACGCCCGCGGTCCCGCCGCCAGGGGTGGCGAACGGGGCCGCGGGGGACGGGCGAGGGGTAGCCCTGCCGTCATCGAAATTAGACGCACTTGGGCGGGGGATTCAGCAGACACTGCCCGACGTGCCACGGGCGGAACTTCTTCGCCTCGCGGAGCGGGTTCTGGCGGCCGCTCCTCGCCCTGGTGCTGTTCCGGCCCTTCCGCTGCGAGCACTGCGACCGGCGGCTGTGGCGGCTCTCCCTGTCCCCCGGCCGCCCCGCCCCGACAAGTCGGGCACCCGTATCAAGAAATGACGGCGGCAGGTGGTGATGACCAGCGGCAGGGAACGCCTGCCTTCATCACGGCGGTGGGACTGCTCGACCGTCTCGGGCCACGGGTCTGGCGGGGGACGACGAGTCGTGTTCCCCCGCCCGAACGGCAAATGACGCCGTCGGCACCGCCCACCAGCACTCCAGGCAGAGCAGTTCGTCCTCGCCGGCCACGCGGTTCAGGTACCGCATCAGCTCGCCCCCACACTCGGGACACGGGGGCAGTTCGGCCGGCGGTGACGCGGGCGCGCGTGCGAGTTCGGGCGTGCCGTGCCCGCCGGCGTTGACCGCCGCCGCGGCGGCGAGTAGGTTGCTCATCGGACATCCTCGCGGGTGTTCACGCTGTCCCCGGTGGGCCTGAGAAACACCCCGGGGGCAGCTTAATTCCACCCGGCCGCAGTGCGACCGGATGTTGTGATCATAGTACCAACTGGTATCTAGCCAATACCAATTGGTACTGCGCACTCCTTTCCACCCGTGGCAAAAAAAGAGAAGACGGTTAACGCCCTCGTCACCGCATTCGGCCGACGTCTGCGTTTGGTGCGCGAACGAGTCGGGCTGTCGGTGAACGACGCTGCGACCGCAGCCGAGATGGCCTACAGCGCGTATGCCAGGTTGGAGCGCGGAGAACGTGAGCCGTCGCTGTCGACGTTGATTCGGTTATCTGCTGCTCTCGGCTGCACCCCGAACGACCTGTTGGGGTACGGTGACGTGCCGGGCGTGAAGTCTGACGGCGAGTGAGTTGAGGACGATTCGGGTTCGGCGTCCGTTCGGCCCTTCGTTATGGGGCGCGTTCCCTCTCCAGCCCACACTGCCGGACGATCACCGCAGCGAACTCGCTGCCAAACCGATCGAGGCCGAACCGGGCCACGGCGGTCGCTCGGGCCGCCACCCCGAGTCGGGCTCGCAGCGAGGCGTCCGACACCAGCCGGCAGATCGCGGCCGCGAGGGCTTCGACATCGCCCGGCGGGTGACCGACGGCATCCACCCCGTCGGTGAACAGTTCCGCCGCCCCGCCCGCCGCCGACACCACTACCGCCCGCCCGCAGCTCATGGCCTCCGCGATGGTCAGGCCGAACGGCTCCGGTCGCGTGCTGGCGTGAATCACCACGTCGAGTGCTCGGTACACGTCGGCCGGGTCGGGCTGAAACGGCACAAATCCGAATCGGCTGGTAAGCCCGAGTCGTTCCGCTATTCGCACCAACTCGTCCCGCGTCCACTGCGAGCCGGCAGTGGTGTAGATCGGCCCGCCCACGATGAACCCCCGCACCGGCAGGTCGGCCGGCAGACGGGCGAGGGCTTCCAAGAAGACGGATTGCCCCTTCCAGTTCGCGTAGGTGGCCACCAGCCCGACCCGCACGAAGTCGCCCTCCGGCAATCCGGCCAGCCGGTCGAGTGAGCGGCCGTCGCGGGTGGCCGGGGCAAAGTGCCCGGTGTCCACGCCGTTCCGCACGACGGTAACCGGCACGCCGGGGAGCACATTCTCCGCGTCGCGCCGCACGGCATCCGAGATCGCCACCGCACCGACCACCCCGCGTCTCGCCAGCTTGAGGAGCCGGGCCATGAGCGGGCGCTCGGAATAGAAGTCGTGAACGTGCCACAGAATCGGCACCCCGGTTGGCACCGTCACGCGCGCCAGCAGGTGCGCTTTCAACCCGTTTGAGTGAACCACCTCCGGGCGCAAGCGGCGCAGCAACGTGCGAAATCGGCGGAGGTAGTTCGCTGCGGGGAGTGCGGCGGTGAACGCCGTGCGGGCGAGTGCAAGCCACTTCGCCGCCCGCCCGCCCTCGCGGAATTGCGTGTCCCCGATTCCGGCCAGCGACGGCGGGAGCGGGAGCACATCCACCGTCGCCCCGGCCTGCTCCGCGGCCGCGCGCAGCGGGCCGTCGGCCAGCAGCACCACCGCGGGCCGGTGGTCGCGCAGCGCACGCACGGCGGCGAGGAGCACCCGCTCGCCCCCGCCGATCTGCCCGGCCGGGTTCAGGAAGACGACCCGCACGGCGGCTCCCCCTTCAGCACGCGGAGGTACGCGGCGGTGATGGTGTTCGCGTGAGCTGTCCAACTGTACCGGCTCGCCCAGGCGACTCGTGGCGTGCGGTCGGCCGTGGTGTCGTTCAACACCTCCCGCACCGCGCCGGCCCATCCCGGCACGTCGCCCACCGGGCGATACGTCACCACATCGCCGCCCACCTCGCGGAGTACCGGCAGGGCGCTGGCCACCACCGCCGCCCCGCACGCGAGTGCTTCGATCACCGGCAGGCCGAACCCCTCGGAGTCGCTCGGCACCAGCACCACCGGCGCCCGCCGGTACACTTCGGCCAGTTCGGCCCGACTCAGGCCGGTCTTGTGAACGGTCGCTCCGGACAGGCCCAGGCGGACCAGTTGCGCCCGCTGGTCGCCCGACCACTCCCCGCCCACCTTCACCAATTTCAATTCGGGAGTCGTCCGCCGCACCTCAGCCACCACGTCGAGCAGCACGTCGATCCGCTTCCGCGGGATGCAACTGCCGACGTGCAGCACCCACGGCCGGCCGGCGAGTTCGTCGAGCCACGGCACGGGGTTCGTGGTCGTCGCACGCGGGGTGAATTCGTCTGCCACACCATACGGCGCGAGAACCAATTTTGGTGGGTCAACCAGCCCGAACCGGCGGAGGTCGTCGCCCACCGCACGGGTACTGTGGAAGACCACCGCCGCCTTCTTCAGCCCGCTCATGATGCGGCCGGCGAGCTTGCGAAACCACCAGGGCCGTGGGTCGCGGGCCGGTTCGAGCAGGCAGCGGAACGCGTCCAAGTCGTGACAGTACACCCCGGTGCGATCCGCCGGCAGGCTGTGAACGAGCTGGGCGTAGGTGTGATCGACCACATGGAACAGATCGAACCGCTTCGCATTTCGCCGAGCGTGGCGGGGAAACGAGACGAACCGGTTCAGCAGCCGGTCGGCGTTGAACGCGACGTTCCGCTTCCCGACAACCGGCAGCCGGGAGAACATTCGGCGGAACGGCGGGCAGACGCGCTCGCCGGACACTTCCGGCGGGAGGTGTGCCGTTAGCATGCCGGCGCACAGGTCCATGCTCGGCCACCCTTCGGCCGGGAAGTCGGGCAGCACGGCAAGGCGAGGGGGCATTTGGCGGTGGCTCTGGGAGAAATTCGACCGAACGGGTTGCGCTGATCAAGTCGCCGAGGTGACCGATGGACGACAGATGAACCAAGCCTGGCTGCTCACGATACCACCAAGAAAGCCTAGCGGCGAGAAATGCGTGCGTTCGACGTGCAAATGCGCCCGGACTCGTTCCCTCAACGCTTTCCAGTTGAAGCCGTGATGCGAGTAATACTCCGCACCCGGTTCGCCGTAAACGGGCCGTTCGATCACAGTAGTCTGCCCGGCGAAGAGCATCCGCATCGCTTTCCGCAGTGTATACCGCTCGTAGTAGCGGTAGTCGCTCAACCCCCGCCAAGCGGCGATCTTCCGCACGATGGACTTGACGAAGAAGCTGAGGCTTATCTCAATCGGCACACTGATCAACACTCGACTTTGTGGTGACACCAGTCGAGCAAGGTCACGGAGCACGACTTCGACGACGGGCGGGGGTGCAGTGCTCGAGGGTTTCCATGCATGTGACCAAGTCGAAACTTGCACTGAGTTTACTCCCGCCTAGTTCCGGGATGGTGGGAAACCGTAAGTTTGGATAGCCGGTGAAACGAGCGCGGCAATCCACGATCTGATCGACCGCCAGATCGGCTCCCCAACCCTCTTGGAGGCGAGGGGCGGCCATCGCGAGAAACGTGCCATCCCCACTCCCATAGTCGAGCAACCGGTTCACCTCGGACCCGATCAGTCGCAAGGCGAGCCGGAATCGGGAGCGATGGCTCCACGCGATGACACTGCACTCGCAGCCGAGTTGTTTCCGATGGTAGTGACCGGTCGAGATGTCTTGCACGACACACCTCCTGAACTTTAGAGATTCGAACCTCACGCACGACATCCTTCGCGAGCTAACTTTCATTCCGTCCTACGACTCGATCGCCGGAGGACGGCTCTGGTGTGTGGCGGACTGATGGAACCTCAGGAGGCGATATGGCGGTGTCCGCCGCAGGCGAACAAATCGCAGGTGCTGACCGGGATGTCCGCCGCAGGCGAACACGCCGATGCCGTGGATGCGCCATAGAACCAGCCCCACGCGGGTGGCATCGAGATCCTCGAGTAGGGCGTCAGCGGTCATGCGGAGTCAGGTGGGGGGAATCGGGGGTAAGTCTTCCGCACCCGAGCAGGGTTGCCGGCGATCAATATCCGGCCGTCCCCGGCCGCAAACGTCTTGGTCACGACGCTCCCCGCCCCGACGAGGCACCCATCGGGGAGGGAGCAGTAGAGCAGTGTTGCCCGTGCCCCGATGTAGCACCCCCGTCCGATCCGCAGGGCGAGGGGGGTGAGTTCCAGGCCTGTGGGGGTGGCCAGGATGGTGTGCGTCCACAGGTGCGACTCCCGCCCGGCGATGATAGTCCCGTCTCCCACTGTCAGTTCCCCGGCCACGTCGAAGAAGTGCCGGCTGGTGATGTACACCCTCTCCCCGAGCGTCACCAGCTTCGCCCACCCTCCGCCCGACTCTTTCGCCCCGGCGAACACGTTCCAGTTGGCGACGGTCGTCCCCCGCCCGACCACGAGCTTCGCCACCGAGCGAACGACGTTGAAGTGGCCGATGCGGACGTCATCGGCGATCTCCACTTGGCGGGCGTCCAGATAGCTTAGACCGATCCGCACCCTGCGGCCCACCCTCCACCCCATCACCCGGCGATACCAGACCCGCTTGAGCGAGGACGGCAGGGCCAAGGGGACGAGCAGCAACAGCATTCGCAGCATGGGGCTGGCACCTGTGTCAGCGGGCTGTTTTATCCCGCACCGGCAACTTTGTCCCGAACACAGCCCCGGTACACGACCATCGTCTCTTCGGCCGTGCGGTCCCAGGTGAGCGGTTCCACCCGCCGGCGGGCGGCCAGTCCGACCGTTTCCCGCAGGTCAGGCGAATCCCGTAACAGGGCAAGGTGGGCGGCCAAGGCAGTTACGTCCCACGGCTCTTCCGTGACGAAGCCGTCCACGCCAGGGGTGATGAGTTCGGCGGCGCCGGCCGCCCGACTGGTGATAACGGGCAACCCGGACGCCATCGCCTCAGTGACGACCAGCCCGAACGAGTCGTACAAGGTGGGGAAGAGGAACACGTCGGCGGCGGCGTAGAAACGCTCGATTTGGTTGGACGGCGGGTGGAGGATGACCCGCTCCGCCGCCCCGCACTCGGCCGCCACCCGCCGCAGGTCGGTCGCGTCCGACCCGCTGACGAGCAATAGTGTCACGCCGGGGGTGGCTGCCACCGCCCGCACCGCCGCCGTCGCCCCCTTCTTCAGGTCGCCCACGTACAGCGCGACGAACTGTCCGGCCGGAATGCCGAGCGTGGATCGCACCCCCGCGCGAAATCGGTCGCGGTTCGTCGGGTGGAAGCGGTCCACGTCGGTGCCGTGGTACACCACCTCCACGCCCCGCGTGCGGCCATAGAACTCGGCCAGGTTCGCACGCATCAGGTGCGACACGGCGATCACCCGTCGGGTCTGCGGCTGTACCAACGCCCGCCGCTCCAGCCCGGTCACGAGCCCGCGAGTAACGAGTTGTTTCCAACTCAGTCGCTGCCCCTCCCGCTCGAGGGCGGCGTACCACGCGGCCTGACAGATGTGGGCGGTAGCCAAGTTGTGACGAAGACCGGACAACCCCTGGGCGTGGGTCACGTCGAACCGCCCACGGACGCCGACCGTACCGGACACGACGAACGAGAGGATCTTGGCGAGGACGTTCGGCCGCCACACCGGCACGTGGTGGAAGGTGATACCGGCCGTGTCCGGGTCGTCCACGTGGTTGGTGAACACGTGCACGTCGTGGGCGTGGCGATACCGACTGGCCAGTTCGGCCACGTACCGACTGTGCCCGATGTACCGGTTGTAGTCGTGGACGACGAACGCGATCTTCAGCCGGCCGAACGGGGTCATCCGTCGCCCTCCCCACGTAGTACGGCGATGACGCGATCCAGCGAGAACCGCTCGGCATACCACCGCCGGCCGGCCGCCCCGAGTGCCGCCTGCTCCGCCGGCGTGCGGGCGAGCGCCTGTTCCGTCGCCGCGATCAGCCCCGCCGCCGTCGGCTCCGGCGCGAGTGACACCCCGCGGCCTTCAGCCCCCCAACTGTCTTCGCTCAGCATGCCCAGGTTGGTCACCAGTGGCACCCCGAGTGCGAGGGCCGACGTGGCCGAGGTGCGGCGACCGCTCACCCCGTCGGGGTACGGCTGCACCATCAGGTCGCACGCGGCGATGTGGGCGGCGGTGTCGGCGGCGGACAACTCACCCGTGGCGAAGACTCGCCCGCTCAACTCCGGGTGACGGGTGTTGAAGCCGTCGCGGAACGCGGTACTGTTCCGCCCGACGAGCACCGCCACGCGGTCGGCAGACGCATTCAGCACGCCCACGAGTGTCGGTTCGAGCAGGTCCACAACAATCCTGCCGTAGGTGCCGAAGTGTCCGACGCGGACACCCGGCGGGAGTGCGACGACCATCGTGCCTTCAACCGTCGTGGGCAAGTTCGACGGCACGGGCAGCCACTCAGGTGTTGCACACCGCGGGGCGAGGCGGCGGAGCAGGGCGCCCCAGGCGTGCGTGGTGACGAACAGGCGGTCGGCGGCGTCGGCCACCAGCCGGGCCATCAGGCGGTTCACACCGGCGATCAGGTTGTGCCGTAGCGGGCGGCGGACGAACGGGAACGCCACCTCGTGAAACATCACCCACACCGGTCCGAACCGCCGCAACGTGTGTCGCACCCACCAGGCAAACGGCACGTTCATCGCCTTCATCCCGAACCCGTGCGGCACATACTGAACAAGCACGCGGTCCGGCCGCACCCGCTTCAATTCAGCCTCCACGCTCGCCCGCCCCCGCCGGCCGAAGTGGTCCGGCAGGCGGACCACTGACACCCCGTTGTCGTTCACACAGGCAGGGATGCCTGTGCCACCAAGGATACTGGGGGCGAACACGGTCACGCGGTCGCCGGCGGCGGCCAGCCCGCGGCACACCTGCCGGGTGTAGTCGCTCACCCCGCCCGCCTGCGGCGGGTACTCGCCGGTGAGCACGGCCCAGGTGGTCATCCGGCTCCCGCCTTCACACCCACGACCAAGGAGTGCAGCCCGAACCAATGCATCACCGCCCGCGGCCAGCCGAGCGGCGGGCACTCGATTGGCGGACGACCGGGGAACGGTATGTAGTGCCCGTCGGCGTCGGACCTCTCCACCTTCAACCCGGCGGCCCGCACCCACTGTCGCGTCTTGGGCAACATGGTCAGTTGGCAGATGGGCTGCCCTCCTTCGTCGAACGGCTTGCCCACGATCCGACAGTACCCGCGGTACAGCCCCATGGTGCTCATGTAGTTTGGGGTGGTGAGGAACAGCCGACCGCCCGGCTTGAGGACACGGGCGAGCTGGCGGACTGCCAGCGGCGGGTCGGGCACGTGCTCGATGGTCTCGCATGAGAACACGGTGTCGAACTCGGCGGTGAACTGCCCGAGCGCCTGGATGTCCGCCGTCTGCCAACTCACCCGGCTCACCCCGCGCTCGGCGGCGAACTCCCGCCCCTTGTCCACCGCGACCTGGGAGAAGTCGGCGGCCACCACTTCTGTCGGGGTCGCAGGGTGGGTGGCTAGCCAGCAGGCGAACCCGCCCCGTCCGCACCCGATCTCCAACACCCGCTTGCCCTTCAGGTCGCGATCCGGCCGCAGGTGCTGACGGATGAGTTTGTGCCACGGGGCGTCGGCCTCGGCGTCCACCGCGTGTCGGGCGTGCCAGGCGTCGTAGGTCTCCAGGCTTCGCGCCTGCAATCCGGCGGTGTTCATCACCCGACCCTCCTGAGGGCGGTCAAGGAATCGACCTCCTCGACCAACTCGAACCGGGGGTCCGACCGAATCACTTCGGCCGTGAATCGGACGCTACCGGCGTCTTCGATCGGCCGCCCGGCGGTCGGCCGACTGTCGTGCAGGGCCACGATCCCGCCCGCGGCGATCAACTGCGACCACCCGTTCCAGTCACCTGCCAGCCCATCGTAACTGTGGTCCCCGTCGATGAAGGCGAACTCCACCCTGCCCGTCAGTTCGTCGGTGAGTGTGCGGGCGGCCTCCGCCCCGGTTTCTCGCACCCATCGCACCTGCCCGTTGCGGACGGCCGACACTTCGGCCCGCGCGATCCGCTGCTGAAAGCTGACCCCCAACCGCCCGACAGGGTATGGGTCAATGGCGAACAGTACGCCGTCCGCTGCCATCGCACCCCGCAGCCGGCGGGTGGTTACCCCGTGCCACACGCCGATTTCGACCACGCACCGCCGGCCGGCAACATATCTGGCGAGTGCGTCTCGCTCAGCCGCTGTCGTCTGCGTCTCGGCCGGTGCCAGTTTGACCGACCAAAGCAGGTAGTGAAGGAACACGCTCATACTGCGGCCGTCTCCGAAGGTGTCTTCGCTCGCCCGAGAGTCAACCGGCGGTAGACCTCGGCCACGGGTGCGGCCACCCGGTCCCAGGTGTACTCGGCCGCGGTCGTCCGCGCGGTTCGGCCGAGCGTCTCGCGGAGTGAGCTGTCTTCGCCGAGTCTAGTCACCGCCCGCACGATCTCGTCCGGCGCGCGGATCGGCACGAGTAGGCCGTTCGCGCCATCGCGGATCACGTCCTTCATCCCGCAGGTGGCCGTGGTGACGATCGGCAGCCCGCTGGCCATCGCCTCCAACAGCGTCAGGGGCGTGCCCTCGAACAGGCTGGGCAGAAGGAACAGGTCGCTGGCGGCGAACACCTCGGCGGTGGCGGCGTCGGACGAGGTCGAGACGGGATGGACCCGTCCGCGGACCTCCGCCGGGAACGCCGCATGCACCGCCTCGTCGGGCACTCCCGCGCCGAGGACGGTCAGGCTGATCTGCGGGTTTCTCCGCGCCAGTTCGGTGAACGCCGGCACCAGGTCTTCGACACCCTTGTTCTTCCGCCAAGTGGCCGCGAAAAGTACCCGTTCAACGCAGGTATAGTCCCGCTCCGCAGCCGCGCGTGCGTACACGGCATCCGCCGCCGGGTAGATGCGGGTGATGTCTTCCGCACGGCGTGCGAACCGCCGCACAAGGTAGTCGCGGTCCTCGAAGTTCAGACAGAAGACGTGATCGGCGTGCCGCAGCGCGTACCCGCTCTGGGATAACGACGTGAGCGGGTAGACCAGCCGCGCTTTCCGCGTCGGCCCTTCACGCCCCAGCCGCAACTCTTCTAGCGAAAGCTCCCACGCCCGCTGTTCGACGCCGTGCGAGGTCACAACCACCACTGGCCCTCCTATCCTCCCCCGCATCGCTGTCACGACCGCCGCCGCCGGCTCGTGGACGTTGATCACATCGTACCCCCGCCCGCGGCGGTGGGCGGCCCGCGCGTGGCGGTACACCGCCCAGGGGAAGCCGAACCGAGCGAACCGGCCCCGCGCGTAAGCCGGGGCGTCTTCGTGACAGAACTCGGCCACCTCCGCGCCTCCGGCCGCGACGCGGTCGTGAATGAACCCCATGATGCGGCTCATCCCCCCGGTCCGGGCGCGGGCGACGTTGTGGGCGACGAGGATGCGCACGGGTCAATCCCTCCGAGTCGCGGTGAGGAGTAACGCTTCGAGCACCGCAGACCGATCCGCGGTGGAAAACCGCTCGGCCACCGCTCGCGCGGCGGCGCGTAGTTGACGGTACCTTTCGCCGTCCGCCAAACACCACACGACTGCGTCCGCCAAGCCCTCCCGTGTCGGCGGGTTCGCGGGTGCGAGTCGGCCGTTTACCCCGTCGTGCAGCCAGTCGCGGATGCCGCCCGCGTCGAACGCTGCGGCCGGCACCCCGTGCCGACCGGCTTCCAACCCGACCAAGCCGAATGGCTCCGGCCACACACTCGGCACCACGATCAGGTGGGAGTCCCGTACCACGGCCGTGACCCTCTCCGGCGACACCCAACCGGCAAACTCGGCCCTCACCACAGGCGTCCGTAGGCCCACGGCCAGTCGCTCCCACCGCCCTCGCTCAGGCCCGTCGCCGAGCCCTCTCAACTGTATCGGGCGGTGCAACTTGTCTGCGATCTGGGGTAGTGCTTGAATTAACAAGTCGCCCCCTTTGAGCCGTTCGCACCGGCCGACCATCACCAGTCGGTACTCGTCGGGCGGCCACGCGAGCGGTCCCTCCAAAATTCCTGGGTCGGTAGACGCCAGTTGCGGTGAGATGCGCACTACCCGGTCGGCGGAAAGACCGTGTCGAAGGTACTCTCGCCGCATGTGGTCGGACAGCACCGCCACGGCTTGGTAGCTGGGGAGGAGTTTCAATCTCGCCTGTTGGAGGCGGTAGGATTGCCACATGCGGAGCGGGCTGAGTCCTCCGCACCGTCGCGGGAAGTAATGGGCCAGGCAAGCCGTACCAAACCGCCGTTGGCATGGCTGCGGGCGGGGGAACGTAGTACATTTCGAGCCGCTGATGCATGTGCCGTAGTAGTTATGGGCAACGAGGACGGCGGGGGCGACCGCCAAAGCCGCCTTCTCGGTCGCCGGGTCGAGGTAGCCGTTGGCCACCAGCACGTCCGGCCGCCACGCCCGCAACTCCTCCACCCCGACAGCGGTCCACGCCCGGGTGCCGGGGGGGAGCGGAATGGGCGGCCGGTCCTCCGGCCCTTCGGATTCGGCCCAGAAGGCCACCTCGTGCCCGGCCGTATGGAGGGCGGCTAGCAGGTGACCGATGTACGTCTCCGCTCCAGCCACGCGCCTCGCCGACCAGTTTTGCACCGCCACTCGCATCTCACCCACCCCTCCGCTCGGACTGATAGGCCGATAGGCACCGCCGCACCACCGCCGGCCAGGTGAACCGCTCGAGTACCCGCCGCCGGCCGGCCTCGCCCATCCGCCGGGCCTGCTCCGGGTGGTCCCGCAGCAATTCCAGCTTCGCCCGGAGTGCGGCCGGGTCGTTCGGCGGCACAACAAACCCGGTTTCGCCGTCGGCCACCACTTCCGGCAGGCTGGCCACGTCCGTCACAATCGCCGCCGCCCCGCACGCCATCCCTTCGAGCGGCGTTTGCCCCAACAATTCCGGCACCCGTGACTCGTTCCCGTAGCAGTCGCGGTAAACACTCGGCAGCACCACGCACGCCGCCCGCCGGTACGCCCGCACCACCTCGGCGTCGTCGCAATCGGTTCGGAACACTACCCGCTTGCCGGCGGCCAGTTCCTTCAATCGCATATGGTACGGCTCAGAGTACGGGCGGCCGATCAGTTCGAGTGTGAAACCTGCGGGAAGAGCCTGGATGAGTACGTCCACCCCCTTGTGCGGCATCAGCCGGCCGACGAACACCACCAGCGGCTCACGGGCCACGGCCGGGTCGGGCGAGAACTTCTCCGTGTCCACGCCGCCGAGGATCACCTGGTGTCGCGGGTTTGTGTTGCCGCCGGCCAACGTGCGGCTGTATTCACTGATGTGCAGGTGCCCGTGGAACCAGTTGGCGGTCTTCAACCGCGCCCCGAGGCACCACCCGCCGCCGCCCAGGTCGGAGGCGAACACCCGCCGCCCGCTCATCCGGCCGAGCAGGGCGGCCAACTCCGACGCCAGGACGTTCGTCTGGTGGGCGTGGACCACGTCGGCCGACGCCACCGCCCGCACGAGGCCGGGGTGCAGCGGGTTGGACCGCTGCCCGCGCACCGCCCACGCGGGTCCGAGCACTTGCACCCGCAGCCCTTCGGCAGTGGTGAACCGCTCCGGGCGGTCGCCGAACGCGACGAGCAACGTGGGCACCACACGGGCCATGTGCCGGGCCAACTCGAACGCATACCGCTCGCCCCCGCCGTACACCCCACCCCGGCCGAACAGGGCCGGCGTCAGGTGGGTGACACGCAAGGTGTTCACGCGGCCCCCTTGACTACAACCAGCTCGAAGTAGAGGAACCACGCCGGGAACGTCCACGCCCACCGCCGCTCGTAGTATGCCGGCCAGCGGTTGGCCAGCCGGTGAACCAGCTTGTTGGGCAGCGTCGGGTGGAAGACGATCTTCGCGGCCCGCTTGCGGAACCGGCGGTCGGTGTAGAAGTCGAACTCGCTGTCGCCGGTGAAGTAGTTGAAGCTGGCGACCGAGAAGTAGTGCTTGTGAGTCGGGTCGGTGAAGGCGTTCCCGCACGAGTAGTGCGGGACGGTGATCTTCACCACCGCGCCGTCGGCACACACGCGGTGGATCTCCTCCATCGCCTTCACCACGTCGGTCAGGTGTTCGATCACGTCGTAGGCCCAGACCTCGCGGAAGTGACCGTCCGGCAGTGGCCACGGGGTGACGTCCAGGTTGTGAACCACGTCCGGGTTGGTGGCCGCGACCAGATCGACGTTCACCGCCTCGGGGTGGTATTTCTTGCCCGCACCCAGGTGCAGGATGGAGCGAGCCGTCACTGGAGTCGGGTCAGCCATGACCACCCCCGCCGCGGACGAATAGCACGTGCCCGTAGTCCCCCATCGGGTCGGTCTGCCCGGAGAGGGGGTCGGGGCGGAGGCGCAAATCCGCCAGCAACCGTTCGAACCGTGTGCGGTCCGTACCGGCCGTCGCCCAGGCGTTCGGGTGCATCTCGACGACGACCACTGGCAACGGGTCGCGGGAGAGCAGTTCGCTCGCCCCACGCAGCACCCCTTCCTCGAACCCTTCGACGTCGATCATGAGCACGTCCGGGCGTACGGCGTTTTCGCGGCAGTAGGCGTCCAGGGTGGTCACAGGCACCCGGATTTCTTTCGCGTCGCCGTTCAACAAAGGGTTGGGCGTGCCGAGGCGGCTCATGCCGTCCACCCCGGCGGCGAAGAACGCCGAGTTGCCTCGTTCGGACCCAACCGCCTGCCGCTCGACCCGCACCCGGTCCGCGACCCCGTTCAGCCGCAGGTGTTCGGCCAGGATGTCCGCCGTCGCCGGATTCGGCTCGAAGGCATGGACCGTGCCGCCCGGTGCCGACCACGCGGCGAACTGGAGCGGGTACAGGCCCATGTTCGCTCCGACGCTGACGCACACCGAGCCGGGGCGGACGTGCGGGCGCAGGGACGCTGCCACCGAACCATCGAATTCGGCCGGGAAGTACCAGCGGTACTGCGGCAGCGCTCGCAGCCGGATGCCGTTTACCGTCCGTGGCAGTCCGCGGCGGCGGTACGCCCACGCCAGCCATCGCTCCCGCAGTGTCCGCAGCAACCGCATCGGGGCACTCAGGTCAGTCGGTTGGGGCATGGGGGTCGATGATCCAGTCGAACGCGGGTAACACCTGACCGGACGTGACCGACGATTCCGGCCCGGTGGCAGGGTATGGCAGGACAGGCAGTACGGTGAACCGGCAAGCCTTCTCGTAACGATCCACGACGCCGACGAGCGGGTCGAGCAGGAACAGGTCCACCCAGTAGTCGCCCGGCCGTAACCATGGGTGAGTGACGACCAACCGGGCTGTCATCTCGTCGGCAGTGAACACCACCTGCTTGTTCATGAACACCGAGTTGCATTGCACCACCAACTGCTCGGCCGCGTCGGTCACGTGGGCGGCAAGAAGGCAGGGAGGAGTGTTGACCGCTTGCCCCCGTACTCGCACGTCGAACGTCTTCGGCTCGTCCGGCCGGAACTGCCCGCCCGCCGCTGTCGGGGTGGCCGCCACGACCGCCGCCGACGAACCGATCGGTCGGCGGGAAGGACCGGATGCGGCCGGGCCGCCGAGTTCGGCGTAGTAGGCGGCAATAGCCTCTCGGGTCAGCCCGTCCGTCAGCACCTGCCCGTCGCGGAGGACTAGACTGCGAGGACAGAGAGCGGACACAGCCGCCATGTTGTGCGACACGAACAGCACGGTCCTTCCACCCCTAGCCACCTCGCTCATCTTGCCGAGGCACTTCTTCTGGAACTCGGCGTCGCCGACGGCCAGCACCTCGTCCACCACCAAGATTTCCGGCTCCAGGTGGGCGGCCACCGCGAACGCCAGTCGCACGTACATGCCGCTACTGTATCGCTTGACCGGGGTGTCCAGAAACTTCTCCACCTCCGCGAACGCCACGATTTCATCGAATTTTCGCGCGATCTCGGAGCGGCCCATCCCCAGG
Source organism: Planctomycetia bacterium (assembly GCA_031387445.1). GTDB lineage: Bacteria > Planctomycetota > Planctomycetia > Gemmatales > Gemmataceae > JALHQU01. The sequence continues at coordinate 4,946 of JANNDF010000742.1, read as the reverse complement.
ATCGAGCCGTTCAGGTAGATGTTCTCCCGTCCGGTTAACTCCGGGTGAAAGCCGGTGCCCACCTCCAACAGGCTGGCCACCCGCCCGTTCAGCGTCACCCGCCCGGTGGTCGGTTCCGTGATCCGGCTGAGGATCTTCAAGAGGGTGCTCTTGCCCGCTCCGTTCCGCCCGATGATGCCCACCACCTCGCCCGCGTTCACCTCGAAGTTCACGTCCTTCAGCGCCCAGAACTCCTCACGGGTTGGGGGCGAGTTCTTCCGTCGGAACAGCCCGAACCCGGACTTGACGCCGTCGGCAAACACATCCCGCAAGGCGCGATACCGTGGCCCGCCCGCCTGATGGCGGATCAAGTACTTCTTGCCCAGTCCTTCGACCCGAATGATCGGTTCGGCCATATCAGATCACGTCGGCGAACGTCTTCTCAGTGCGGCGGAAATACCACACCCCGACGAGGAGTGCGATGAGGGTGACCCCCACCGACACCAGCCACCCGCCGCCGGCGAACGGGTCGCCGACGCCGAGCAGGCTCCACCGCAGGCCGTCGATGACGAACACCATCGGGTTCAGATGGTATAGCACCTGATACTCGCTCGGCACCTGCGAAGTGGCGTATCCGATCGGGCTGACGTAGACCCCGAACTGGACGACGAACGGGAGCACGTACCGCACGTCGCGGAATTTCACGTTCAGCGCGCACAGCCCGAACCCGAACCCGAGCGCGGTGGCGACGGCCAGGAGGAGGAACAGCGGGGCGCACACCACCTGCCACGGCGGCACCTGCCCGGCGTACACCATCAGGCCGGCCAGGAACGGGGAGAGGACGAGCAGATCGACGACCGGCACGCCCAGGCCGCTGAGCGGCACCAGCAGCCGCGGGAAGTACACCTTCGACACCAGGTTGGCATTCGCCACCAGGCTGTTGGACGACTCGGATAGGACGGCGGCGAACAACTGCCAGCCCATCATCCCGGCGAGTACGAACAGCGGATACCACACGTCGCCGTCGGCCTGCAGTTTCGCCACCCGGCTGAACACGACGGTGAGGATGACCACCGTGACCAGTGGCCGAACCACCGCCCACGCCGCACCGATGACCGTCTGCTTGTAGTGAACGGCCACATCGCGGCGGGCGAGTTGAATAAGCAACTCGCGGAACGCCCACAGGTCGCGCCAGTACTGGCGGTCGGCGCGACCGGCTTCGAGGACCAACTGGTACTGAGCCATTCACCTCACCGTGTCGGGGGAAGAGCGGGCGTCGGGGCGGCGGTTCGGCGTTCCCGCCCGGCTGCCAGAATGCCCATCTGGGCGAGCATGAGCACGGACTGCGGGATGGCGGCGAGTGCGCCGGTTCCAATGTAAGCCGTGCCCCAGGTCGATAAGACGAGGGCGAACATCAACACCCGCCCGAGTTGCCAGGGGGTGTTCCACTGCGGGGGCGGCGGGCGGAGCAACACCCAGACGATGAACGTCAGCCACAGGCCCAGCCCGATCCACCCCTGATCCACGGTGATTCGGCTGAACTCGTTTTCGAGGCCGACCTGCTCCGGAGCGCGGTCTGCCAGGAAGAACGGGATGCTCGTGCCGACGGACGACCCCATGCCGGCGCCGAGCGGGTAGTCCACCAGGATGTCCAGGAAGCTGAGGTTCACGCTCCCCGCCACCCGGTCGGACACCATCTGGGTGTCATCGAGGGTGGCCGCCCGTTGCAGCCGCTCGGAGGTACTCGCCAGACCCGCCGCCGCCACGGTCAGCACCACTACCACCAGCCCGAACCAGATGTTGAACCGGCTGAACACCCACGCGATCAGCGTGGCGACAGCCAGCACGACGATTGGGCTGCGGGCGGCACAGAGCAGAAGGCCGCCGACGGCGGCCAGCAGCCCACATACGGCGAGAATGCGGTCAGGCAGCCGACTCCCGCGGTTGCACAGACCGCCCAGGAAGAACGGGAGGGTGAACACCATCGCCCCGCCATAGCTGTGGGCATTCATGAAGGTGCTGGGGATGCGGAATGCGGTGCCGCCGGCCACATCCCCCGAGCGGTACATCAACTCGGTGACAGCGTTCCTGGGGAAGATGGCTTCGATGCCGAACTGGAACTCGTACCCGGCCACCGCGAGGGCCACCAGGTTCATCCCGCCGAGTGTGCGGGTGACGGCCGTCAGATCGGCATCAGTCAGGCGGGTGGCGATGAGGACGACCGGCAGGAACCAGACTGTCCCCCGCAGCGCGACCAGTTGGACCAGCACGTCGTTCACCGGGACCACGCTCAACACCGCCGGCCACGCGGTCAGCAGCAACACGAAGAGGCCGGTCGTGCCGCGGAACACGGTGACGGCCTGTCGGGTGTAGAAGACGAGGAACCCGACGTACAGGCCGAGCAACCCGGCGTCGAACATGAAGGTGGAGAACACGCCGAGCACGTTCGCCCGCACCACGCCGTTGAGGTAGCCGACGGCGACCACCGCCGACAGCCCCCACCCGAGAGAACGGGCACAAGCGAGTAAGACGAGCGCGAAGGCGACAAGCGGTAACAGTAGGTCCATGAGTCCTGAGACGTCCATCACGCGAGCCGGGCGGGCTTGCGGGCCAGTAGTAGGATGTTATCCGAGAGCGAACGAGGCGCCTGTCTGCACAGCCAACGGGGCCACGCCGACGCCACCCCCGGAATGCGGCCGACCCCGGTGAAAGAAACGCTCACATCGACCCACCCGCACTCGGACGCGATGCGGCGGAGGTCCACCTCCAGCAGGGCGGTCAGGTGGGCCGGGTAGCTGCCGGCGCGGAAGGCGTTGAACTCGTTGAACAAGGCCAGGGTGAGTTTGCTGAGCAGGCTCAGTTGGTTCGGCGTGGTGACGACCAGCCAGCCACCCGGTTTGGTCAGTCGGGTCAACTCGCGGGCGAACTGGCGCGGGTTCTCCAGGTGTTCGATCACCTCCACCGCGACGACCACGTCGGCGAACGCGTCGGCTACCGGCACCCGCCCGCTGTCGAGATCAATCAGGTGGAACTCGTGTTTGGAAGGGAATCCGTCGTACCGGACCGCGTCCGCACCCACATACTCGGCGAACTGGTCTCGCAGATAGGTCCACAGTACACCGGTCCCACAGCCGACGTCCAGCAGACGGCCGCCGACCGCTTTCCCACTGACCGCAGCGGCCACCGCCCGGTAGATGTGGTCGCCACTCGTGCCTCCGGAGCGGCGTGCACGGGAATCGACGGCGGCGGCAGGTGTGGTCATCGGAACAGTTCCCATCCGGGACGCCGCATCACTTGCTCAACTTCAGCAGTGTCGGCGGTGGCGAGGTAGTTGGGTGCCTCATACGGCTGGCACACCGGCGGGCCGGCCGGACTGCCGAGCACCGGCCCGCCGAGTCGCCAGCCCAGGCTGAACACGCGATACCCGAAGGCGGTCAACGTCCGCTGCACCGCACTGCCCGCGCCGGCGTGGTCCTCGAACACCACGTGCCGAATTGCCCGCCCGCCGAACAGACCGGCCGCCCCCGCCAGCACCGCCGGCTCGTGCCCTTCGACATCGACCTTGAGCACACCGACGGACCCGCCGCCGATCACGTCGTCGAGTCGCTCGGTCACAATCTCCCACCCGGCGTCCCCCGTGCCGATGGAAGCCAGCCCGTGATTGGCTGCGGCGTCGGCCGGGGGAATCAGCCGGGCGGTTCCGGCCGTATCGCTCAGCCCGGTCTGTCGCACGTCGACTGCCGCCACCCCAGGCCGCCGGGCGACTCGTGCGACGTTTCCGCGCAACCGCTCCGCCAGTTCCGGCTGCGGCTCGAACGCGATCACCCGGCCGCCTTGCCCCGCCCGAGTCGCCATCAGCCCGGTCATGTAGCCGATGTTCGCTCCGGCATCGACGGCCAGGTCGCCGGGGCGGGTCAGCCGGAACAGCGTTTCAGACACGGCCAAGTCGTAGATGCCGGTCGTCCAGATGGCCCGGCCTATCGTCTCTCGGGGGTCCACTTCGATCTCGACGCCCCACGGCAGGCGAACGACGGCGGAGGTCTTTGGACCGCGCAGCCCGCCCCACAGTCGCCGGAACAGTTGCCCCGGTCGGTGGTAGTACCACGGTTTCCCCAGTGGGCCGATCATGCCGAATGCCCCTGCAACACCGCGACGAGACGAGGGAGCGCCACTTCCGGGTCGCACAGATGCTGCGCCCGAGACGGGCCGCTTTCGCCCAACTGCCGGCGGCGAACTGACTCGGACAACAGTACGCGGAGGGCTTCGCAGACCGCACCCGCGTCCCCCGGTGGCACCAGCACGCCACACGTGTCGTCCACGATCTCCAACGCCCCGCCGATTGCAGTCGTCACTACTGGCAGGCCGGCGGCAAGTGCTTCGACGAACGCGATGCCAAAGGGCTCCGGGCCAGTGTTTGGCTGACAGTGGATGTCGGCGGCCACGAGCAACCGAAGGACATCCGACCGTTGGCCGACGAACCGCACCCGGTCTGCAATCCCCAGACGCTCGGCAGTCGCTTTCAGTTCCGCCAAGTACGCCAGTTCCTGCGGCCGCTGAGCACCGCCGGCGATCCACGACACCCAACCGGTGACATCCTTGAGCCGCCCGAGGGCGTCGAGCAATAGCGTATGCCCTTTCCACCACTCCATCCGGCAGGCCGTCAGGATCACCACGGCATCGGTGGGCGTGTCGAACTCGGCCCGCACCGCCGCACGTGTGCCCTCACGATCCGCCGGCAGATCCACCTGCACCGGCAGGTACACCACCTCGGATCGAACATCCGGATACTGCTCGGGTACGGTGGCGGCGGTGAATTTGCTGTTTGCGATCACAACGTCCGGTCGGGTGCGGGCGGCCCAGCGGTCGAGCCAACTCGATCGTTCAAGCGGGCCGTGGGCGAAGAACACCAGCCGCACGCAGGCCGCCTTCACCACCGGACTGAAGATCAGGTGGTTCCACCCGCTGTG
>JANNDF010000719.1:0-14410 GCA_031387445.1 Planctomycetia bacterium | reverse complement strand
GTCGGCCTCGGGCAGCTTGCCGGTCGTCACCCGCACGTACCGGTCATCCTTCAGCGCAGCCAGGCTGACCGGCCCGACGAGTTCCTCCGGCGTCGTGAACTTCGTCAGCAGGATGGAGAACTTGCTCCCGCCGGTCCACCGGAGAACCGAATCGAGCAGTAGCGATTTCCCGCACCCCGGCGGACCGACCAGCAGCACGTGCTCGCCGGCGATCAGTGCGGTGAGGACCAAGTCGATTTCGTCGTCCCGCTCGATCAATGCCTCGGTCAACTCACGACGGGCGAGTGAGAGCTTCTCCCGCACGGTCAGAGCGTGGGCGGGCGGGTCCGCCGGCGGCGGACGCAGCGTCTTCATGAAACACCTCCAGGGTGAGTGATGAGCCGTGGCGAAATCGCCGCCGGCCCGGAAACGCCCGCGGCCCCGCTGCCAACAAGTGGCGAACGGGGCCGCGGGTGACGGGCGAGGGGTCGCCCGCCGTCAAGAGAGTTTGACACGAAAACGAGGTGCGTTAAGGGGCGTAGGCCCGGTGCCGCTCTCGGGATTCGTCGAAGACGGCTGGGCTACTTACGAAACCGGGCGACGAACTCTTTCACCTCGGGCGAGTCGGTGTCCCGGAGCCAGGCGTCGTAGTCCATCCCCTTCGCGATCGCGTCGAGTAGGACCTCGACCTGGCTACTCTTGACGGCCAGGTTCAACTTCTTCGTCAGAGCCACCAATGTCTCGATCAACTCCCCCCTATTTCGAAAGTGCCTGTCCGGCGCCAACGGCTTCTCCGGCAACCGCCTCACGAATCGCAGCCGGTCGCTCGGCGAATTCGGTACGCCCTCGACGTGCTTGCCGAGATGCTGTTGGGAGAGCAGTTGGAAGTAGCACTGGAAAACGAGCCACGGGCGATCGGTCGCGTCCTCCGCGGTCACCGCCTCGACTCCCCACCCCTTCAGTTGCTCCACCATGGTCTTCGCCGCTTCCCGGAATTCGGCCGCGTCCCGGGGTTCGGTCTTCGATCGGTCGGAGACGGCCCGGCGGACGAACGAGGACACACCCGAATCCGCCTTCTGGTCGTAGTACGCCCCTTTCTCTTTTCCCGTCCGCCCCCACCAGAGCTCGAAATCCATCTCACGATCCAGCGCCTGGAGGGCGGTTTCGTCCGGGTTCGGCTTTTCGGTCGATGAGTCGCTGGCCAACCACTCGACCAGGGACCGCAACGCCTTGTCCACGTCCGCGTCCGTCCTGGGAACCGCCTCCGGCTTGGGCGGCAACCGCTTGACGAACAGTTCGTCCGGGTGGGCGCCATCCAGCTTGTCCCTCCACTGGCTCTGCGAGAGGAACTGGAAGAACCGCCTGGCGGTTTCGAGTTCGGATTCCCGGGGATCGGGCGGTTCCGACTTGCCTTGCCACTTGTTCAGCAACGCCCGCATCGTCTCTTGCCTCTTCCTCGCGTCATCCCCCTTTTTGGCCTGGGTCGGTTCGGCGGTCGGTGTCCCCCGGCCGAACAGCGGGAACTGCCACCAGGTCACCCCCGCGATCAGGATGACCGCCAGCACGACCACGCCAATCGGCACCCACCTGCGGCGCCGACGTGTCGGGGGTGAACGCGTGACTGCCCCCGCGATCGGGATCGACAGAGTCGGGTCGCGGCCGGGTGCCGCAGCACCGAGCCGGGCGAGGTGCGCGGTGATCGACGCCCGGTCGGGTTCGGACGGCGGCCGGCGCAGGAAGACCACCCGCAGGACGGTCGGGTATCGGCCCCTGGCGACGGGGTCGGGGCAGTTCACATCCTCGACCTGTTCGCCGACGAGCACGCCGCCGAGCGCCGGGCGGAGGATGGCCCCGCGCGTGCCGGCCGCCATCACCGCCCGCCGGTTCTCCAACTCCGGCTTCAGCGAGGCCATCACCTCCAGCATCCGCGGCTCGAACCACGGGTGGAAGGCCCAGCCTTCACCGGTGACGAACCACCGGTGCACGGCGACCGCACCGGATCCACGGGATAGGGTGTCGTCCGTCATCGGGGTCACTTCTCCGGGTAGGCGTCGAGGGCGGGCGGGACGGCGGCCGGACACTCCAGCCGCAGTTCGACGTCCTTCCCCTTCTTGCAGGCGGCCTTGAGGGTGCCGTTCAGCCGGCCGAGTAGGAACGGGTCATTCTCGATCGTCACTGCCAGCTTCGCGTTCAGCACTCCGAACAGGTCGTCCTTCTCGACGGTGAACTCGAGGGTGACCGGCCGGCCCCACTTGAACCGCACCCCGAACTCCTTGTCGACCGCGGGGGCGTTGCCCTCGAACCCCCAGCCGGTGTCCCCCGTCCAGTCACCGTTGCGGACCAGCACCCGCGTCTTGTTGTTGCCGCGGTCCAGGTCCGACCCCTGGGGAATGTGAACGGACCGGATCGTGAACTGGTACTCCTTCTCCTCCTGGAACCCCTCGAACCAGTCGACGTACCTCTTCACCGCCTCCGCCCGCCGCTTCACCGGCCACTCGCCGTCCAGGTACCGCCGGGCGGCCTTCACCGCGATCTCGATGGCGTCCTTGTCGCCGGCCTCCCGGACCATTTTGCGGACCGACTCGTACTCGTCGCGGTCCCACCGGACGCGGGTGCGGTCGGCCAGGTCCGCGGCCTGTTTCGCGTGGCGTCCGTCCGGCTTCTGGGCGTACCGGTTCGCCCGGTCGATGACCTCGTCGTACCTCTTGGGGTTCTGGGTGGCGTAGTTCTCCACCGCCTCCCACTCCCGGGTGTCGATCACGGCCACGAACTCCGCCCGCCGCTTCTCCACCTCCTGCACCTTCTCGGTGGCGACCTTCGACGAGCGGAACTTCTTGAGGAAGGCGTCGCACGCGGTCAACTTGTGGGTGAAATCGTCGCCCGGCCGGGTGAGGTCGGCCTGGAGTGCGTGGTACGCGTTGGCCAGCTCGAGCTTGGCCGCGTGGTCCGCGGCGCGGGAGCGATCCTCGTCCGCCCAGCTTTGCGCCTTGGGCGTGTGGACCGATTTCGGCCAGTTCGTGCAAAACGCGACGGCCTTCTTGGCCCGCTCGTCGGCGAACTCGTCCTTCTCGTGCTGCTGCCGATAGGCGTCGAGGGCGGCGAACTCCCGGTTGGCCGGGAACGCGTCGGCCCGCGCCCGGTCCTCCCGCTCCCAACTCTGGACATCGGCGGTGCGGGCGGACGACGGCCAGTGCTCGCGGAACTCGGCCGCCCGACGGGCGGATTCCTCCGCTTGATCCTCCCCGGGGTGTTCCCGCCGGAATGCGTCCAGGGCGGCGAACTCCGCGTTCTCTCGCGTCGCCCGGTCGAGCCCGTACAAGTACACCCACCCGAGTACGACGAGCAGGACCGCGGCCAGCCCGCCCCCGCCCCACGCCACCCACACCCGCCGCTGCCGGTCGCGTTTGGCGGTCCACGCGCCCAACTGCACCCGGGCCTTCTCGGCGACCGGCCCCTTGTTCACCCCGTCCCGCCCCATCAGGTGGCGGAACTCCCGCACACTCGTCCCGTATCGGCCGGCCGTCCCGTGCTCCTCCGCCTTGCGGCAGGCACGTTCGAAGAGCGTGTCGTCCGACTGGGCGGCCGCCCACACCAGCGGGTCGAGCAGGCCGACCGGCTTCGGCCCGTCGGCCGGAGGCTTGCTCCCGTCCCGGTTGGCCCCGAACGACGAGACGGGGAACAGTTCCACCCGGTCGCCGCAGCTCTTCAGCGTGAGAGCGATCTGCTTGAGACCGTCGTGAGACTCGAGGAATTCCCACGCCCGCTGCCGCTCCACGGCGAGGTCGTGGCCGGGCGTGCCGTGCCGGTCCCACTGAGTGAGCACGACGGCCAGGGGGCGGGCGATGGTGGTGTGGTCTGCGCTCAGTTCCTTCAGATCGGTTACCAGCAGGCCGATCTCGTTGTGCCGCTCGCGAAGTTGGTCCTCGGTAGCGTCAATGTTCAAGAACAGGAGGATCGCCTCACACGCCCGGAGCCAGCTCTTGAACTCGTCCCTGAGTACCGCGACGCCCAGTTCGTTCCGCTGCACGATCACACCGGCGTAGTCCCGGGTGGTGATGCCCCAGGCCTGACCGTCGGCGTTCAGATCCAGGTGCAGGTCGGTGGCAGTCGTGAGTGTCGTGGCGGCCGGGACGTCGCCGCCCCGGAGGGTCGCCCACAACCCCTCCAGGTAGTCGATCGAGGAGTCATTCCTGAAGGTGACGGCCGCCGCTTCGGTGGCGCGGGAGCCATACAGGCACCCCAGGTAACAGGTCTTGCCTGTTCCCCGGGCGCCGTGAATCCCGATCACGCGGGCCCGGCCGGAGCGGGGCGGCGGGGGGGGTGGGGCGGCGGTGTTCACGGGTGGGGACTCCAGTCACTCGCGGAACGGTTCGTAGTACGGGGGCGGCCGACCGGGGGTGGTGGCACGTCGCCGAAACCCGTGCCAGACCCACGGCAGTGCGGCCAGCAGGAGGAAGACGACGATCAGGGAGACGCCCAGCCAGGGGTTCAGCCACTCCTGCCGAACGGGAGTGGTCGGGACGGGCGCGCGTTCGGCGGGGGCGGCCGACGCGGCCGGCTCGCGGAACTGTTCCGGCCGTGTGAGGTACGCCCGCAACCGGCCGTCGGTCAGCCACCGCTCCTGGTGCGGGCGAATGGTGTCCCGCCACACCCGCCCGGCGTCGTCGCCCGACGTGCGGACCACCGACAGCCACAGCGGGACGAGGTGTTCGGCCGCCAGCGTGTCGGGAACGTCCCGCAGGTGCAACGTCCGGGCGGCGGCGTTCGCCTCTTCGGGCGACAGGCGAACGGACGTCAGTTCCCGGACCACCTCCACGGACTGCAGCCAGTGCGCGACGTCCAGCACGAAGTCGCCGTGAGCGCGTGCGAGCGCCAGCCCGTTCGCGCCGAGGTGGTGCAGCAGCAGGTCGCCGTCGTCGGGATACCGGCGGAGGACGCCCTGGACCGCCTCGCCGAGTTCCAGGGCCAGACGTTGGTCCGGGACGGGAAGGGCGTCGAACTCGGCCAGCAGTCCGCCCGAACCGGCGAGCCGTCGGAACCGGTCCGCAAGTGCGTCGGCCGACAGCGGGGCCGAAGGCCGGGCGAGTGGTTCGGGCACGTGCGTCAGCTCACCGAGCCGCACGGGCTGCCCGTCGCGCACCTGCCGGGCGGCGAGTTTCTCTACGAGGGGCACGACCTGCCCTCGCCCCCCCGCGGCGAGGAGGAGGAGGGCCAGGCCAGCCCACAGGCCGCGGGCGGTCATCGCAGCACCCTCTCCATGACGGCGATGACGAAATCCGTGACCGCGGACCCCGGGTCGTCGATCGGCCGGTGCGGCACCGGGATCGTTTCGGACGCGCCCAGCCGGTGGACCACCCGCTCGGCCAGCGGCCGCACGCCCTCGGTCCAGACCGCCAGTCCGATCCGTTCGGCGACCACCCGCCCTTGCCGCAGCCAGGTCGACGCGGTCACCGGGGTGGCCGGCCGGCCCGCCCGCCGGAGCCACTCGCTCGCCCCGCCGGGCGTCTGCCGGAACTGCGGGACCAGGGTGATCGGCCCCTTCGGGCCGACGACGGATTCGACGCGGGTGACGCCCGGCTTCCCCTGCACGTGGTCGGTCCGCACGACCTCCACGTCGAGCCGACCGTCCCGGGCCGCCTTCAGCACCTCCCCCGCGACCCGTTTTTCCTCGGCACTCGTCGCACGACTGTTCAACGCCCACTCCGCCACCGCCTCGGCGTTCTCGATCGTCCCCTGCCGGTGACCGCGGTAGGTCTTCGTCGGACTGCCCCCACCCTTCGCCTCGATCACCTTGATCCGGTCGCCGTCCCGGTAGACGTGGTCGAACCCCTGCCCGCGTCCCGGTCGGCCCGTCAGCAGGGGCTCGTACCCGACGTGTCTGGCGTACTCCACCGCCCCCTCGACCCCGATCGTTTCGACCAGCTTCGACTTGCCGTTCACGTCGCTCGAGTCCGCCAGTCGGCGGTACTCCTGGCCGCGGTCGGTGAGGGCGAAGGGCACCCCGCCCGTGCGCGTCTCGACCCGCCGCGCCGCCACCTCCCCCGCCTCCCGACCCAAGCGGCGGGACAGGTCGGTCCCCTCCCGCTTCAGCGCCTCCAGCGCTTGCCTCTCCAGGGTCTCGGCGAACCCCTTTCCCGCGGCCTCCAACGCCTGCCGCTCGAGTTGCGACACCCCCTTCCGACTCGCCGTCGTGGCCAGCTTGCGGGCCAAGACCTTCGTCCCACGGGCGGCGACCTTCACCGGCGTCGTGACGGCTTTCCCCGGCGGGAACACCGTGGCGGCCAGGTCGACGACGTCGAAGACGGCCCAGAAGACGTCCTCGTCGGACACGTGCCGGCCGGCCGCCACCTGGCCGACGGTCCGCACCGCGAGATAGCCGGGCACCCACTCCAGCACCGCTTCGGCGGGCGAAGGCTCACTGACACCCGCCAGCACCTCCAGCTTCAGGTCGGGCGCTTTCGCGAAGGCGTCGATCGCCTCCTGGCCGCGGCGACGGATCGACAGGATGGCGGGGACGATGGCCGGAGGGTGGGCCTGCGGGTCGAGCAGGTCGGGGTCGGCCCGCCGGAGGAAGGCGAGGAACGACTTGTTCGCGCGGTACTGGTCGAACACCTGACGCGCCGGCTCGCCCAGCCGGGCCATGGCCACGAGTGCGGGCAACTTGAGCTTGTCCGAACTGGCGTAGTGGGCGTAGAGCAAATCCCCCGCGGCCGGTCCGCACCGCTCGAGGACCTTCACGCCGACCGCCTCCCCCCGCCACGTCTCCGTCAGCAGTCGCAGCGTGTGCGGGTGATCCGCCGCCAGTTCCCGCACCAGCGGCGGCAGCTGGCGGAACCGGTCGACGGCCGTCTGCAGGTCCTCGGCCGTCTTCCCCTCCCCCAGCAGGGCGGACATGGCGGCGTAGTTCACCGAGGCGAACGCCAGGGCGGTGGCGTCGTCGTCGTCGGCGTTCTGAACGGCGTACCGCACCACCTCGGGCAGTCGCTCGGCGGCGGACTTCGCCGGCGGCACGAGCAGCAGCGCGAAGGGCAACCCGTACTGGTCGTTCAGCCGCAGGATCAGGTCGCCGTCCGCCTCCACCGCCCGGGCCACCCGCTCGCCGTCCTCGGGGTGTGTGGCGAAGTCGACCGCCCGGAGCAACCGCCAGGCCCGCTCGCCGTGCCTGGCTAACACCGCGTGGGTCCTGGGGCACCCGGCGGAGCAGAGGAGCGGCAGGGCGGCGGGACACGACTCCGCGGTGGCCAGGCGGTCGGACGGCAGGTCGCGGAGATTCCGCACGAACTCGAGCAGCACGCCACCCCGGGTCCAATCCTGCGCCCAGTCGAGCACCGCCCGCCGCCACGGTCCGGTCGCCAGCCGGAACCGCACGGGGTCGAGGCGCACCACCTCAACGAGCGGCGTGAAGGCGTCGGGCCAGTGGGTCAGGACGTACTCGGCCTCGGCCCCGAACACGTCCAGCGCCCGCACGCCGTCCTCGCCGTGCCGGTCTGCGGCCGTGACCGCCGCCTCACCCCGCTCGCGGGCCACGCGGCGGAGCAGCAGCGAGTCCGCGTTCGGCAGGAGAGCGTTGAGTCGGGTTTCGACGTGGGCCGTACCGGTCACGGCGAGAATGGGTGAGACACCGGTCTCCGCGGCCGGAGAGTGGTCGGCGGTCGATGTGGTGGTGTTCTGGGTGGCCAGAACCCAGCCGATCATGCCGGCCGCGAGCAGGCACACCCCGCTGAACGACCAGCGGGCCCGTCGACGAGGGGCGGGCGACGGGGCCATGCGGACCTCCTCCCGAGGTGTGGGTCCCGAATCTCCCCCGTGGTGCGGGGGGCATTCGCCGGGTGATCCGGATCGGTCGTCGCGTGGCCGGAATTCGTGTCGGGCGGAAACGCACCAGATCGCCGGCCCCGCCCGCACCCGATTGCCCCGGACGACACGGAGGCGGTGCGCAGTATAAGCTCGGGCGACGAACGAGACAATAGTCTCCATACGTCAGTCTGTAGACGGTTGTCTCGGGGCGGGGTGGAGTACCACCTTTCCTCGGGCGGGCGGCCGTGGACGCGCTGCAAGTGCAATTCGGGCGGGTGGTCCGCCGCAAACGGCTGGCCGCCGGCCTGTCGCAGGAGGGGCTGTCGGCCGCCGCCGGGTTGCACCGCACGTACGTGGGGCTGCTCGAACGCGGCCTCCGCATGCCGTCCATCCGGGTGGCCAAACAGGTCGCCGAGGCGGTGGGCACCACGGTCGGTGACCTGCTCGCCGAGGTGGACACCGAAGAGGTGCCGTCGAAAGGGAAAGGGGATGAGCGTCGCCCGCCCGCGGAACGCAAGCCGCGGCGGGCGTGATCGGGAACGATTGAACCGACCACAGCTTGCCCACCCGAGCCATCACCCAAGTTGTCCGGCCACCCGGGCGGCCAGTTTCTCGTCCCGCTCGCAGTACACCTGGGTGACGTCGGCGGAGGCGTGCCCGAGTAACACTTGTGCGGCCCCAAGCTCGTCCTCCCGCTGCACAGCGGTGGCGAATGCGTGCGGGGAAGGGGCGGTCGAAGTCGCCAGTGTGGGTGAGAGGGACGAAGGCAAGGAATGCAAAGTGCTTGTGGCCGCGCCTCGCCCGGTGTGTCACGGAATGTGGTCAACGTCACCGCCGGGCAACGCTCTCGATCGCGGCGACTTCGGCCGGGGCGAGCGGGGAGCCGACGACGGCCAGATCCGCCCGCATGTGGCTTTCGTCGGTCGTGCCGGTCAGGGCCACCATCCCGACGTCCAGAGCGAAGCGGAACACGACCTGGGCCGGCGTCCACCCCCGGCGGGCGGCGATGCCCGCGACCACCGCACTCCCGACCACCGTCCGGTTGGCGGTGAGCAGCGAGAACCCCTGGTAAACGATCCGGTTCGCCGTGCAGTACCGACGGACCTCCCCGTCCCAACCGCGGGAGGCGTAACAGCGGTTCTGGACGACCGCCGGTCGCACCCGACTGCCGTCCATCAGTTGTTGGAGTTGTTCGAGGGTGACGTTGCTCACCCCGAGCAGCCGAACCCGGCCGGCGTCGTGCAACCCCTCCATCGCCCGCCACGCCTCCCAGTCGTCCCGGCTGAGGCCGACGGAGTGGGAGGGCCCGTGCAGCAGATAGGCGTCGACCACGTCCACGCCGAGGTGCGCCAGGGAGCTGGCGAACGACTGCTCCACCTGGGCGGCGACGGGGGAGGCCGGGTCGTACGGAAGGCGGTCATCTTGACCGGAGCGGAAGGTGAACTTGGTCTGCACGAACAGGTCGTCGCGGGTGACGACGCCTGTGGCGAGGGCTGACGTGATGGCCATCCCGACGCCGGCCTCGTGGTAGTGCTTCCTCTGGTTGGCGGTGTCGATCCCGCGGAAGCCGGCGCGGAGGGCCATCGCGGTGAGCCGCTCGGTGTCCTGCTCCTTCCACGCCGTCCCGTACAGGAACCGGGGCACAAGAACGCCGTTGACGTTGACTGGCTGCTCGCTCATCGGTGTTCACCCCTCCGGACAATCCTACCGACTGAGCGTCACCTCGCGGGACGACTTGTCCCGCACGGACAGGCGAAGAAGGCCGAAAGCATCAGCGGTTGGGGGGGTAGTTCCACAATTCGAGCGAACCTGACCGAGACCGTGGGAGTCCCTCCGATCCCGATGCCTCGGAGTCCGCGAGTGCCGACAGACCCCCGCCTCACACGCCTCGACGACACCCGCGTGCGGGTGGAAAACCCCTATGGGATCGAGACCACCCTGTTCGCCGACGAACGGGTGCCGGTCGAGTCCGCGGCGGTGACGGAGTTGGTCGAACTGCTCGCACTTCAAGACACCGTCCGCCAGGTGGCCGAGGCCGCCCCGGACAGTTTCGACACCGACCCCCGCATCGTTCGCGTCGCCATCACCCCCGACTTTCACAAGGCCCGTGGCATCCCGGTCGGCACCGTGATGGCCACCCGCGGGTTCGTTGTTCCGCAGGCCATCGGCAGCGACATCAACTGCGGGATGCGGTTGCACACCACCACCTTGCGACCGGACGACATCACGGGGCGGGCGGACGAACTGGAGACCGCCTTCCGGTCGATCTTCTTCGAGGCCGGGCGGAACATCCCGATGACCCGCCAGCAGCGGTACGGGATGCTCACCGGCGGGCTGGAGGGGTTGCTCGACGCCACGCCGTCCGACCTGAATGAAGGGCTGTGGCCACTGGTCCGGGAACTCGGCGTGGGCGACCACCTCGACCGGGTGGAGCGGCGAGGCAGTCTCCCCGCGAGCCGCGTGTTCGGGCTGACCGACTTCCTCGGCGAGGACGACCGGCTCAGCCGCGACGGGCAGATCGGCAGCATCGGCGGCGGCAACCACTTCGTCGAAATCCAGAGGGTGGAGAAGGTGCTCGACGGCCCTGTGGCGCACGCCTGGGGGCTGAAGCCGGGGGTGGTGACGGTGATGGTGCACACCGGGTCGGTGGGCATCGGTCACCACTGCGGCGGGTACTACCGGGACGTGGTGCGGAAGATTCACCCGAAGACACTGAAGCACCCCGCGAACGGCGTGTTCGTTCTACCCGAAGGGGACCGTCACCGCGAGCACGCCGACCTGTTCTGGGACGCCCTGCACAACGCCGCCAACTTCGCCTACGCCAACCGCCTGTTCCTGGCGGTGATGGCGGTGGCCGGGATGCGGCGGGTGTTCGGCGACCGGGTAGGGGCCGACCTGCTGTACGACGCCCCGCACAACTTCATCTGGCGGGACGAGGTGGACGGCGAGCAGGTGGTGCTCCACCGCAAGGGGGCGACGCCGGCCCGCGGGTTCGAGGCGATGGCCGGCACGCCGTTCGAGTATCACGGCGAGCCGGTACTGGTGCCAGGATCGATGGGGGCGAGCAGTTTCGTCATGGTCGGCCAGGGGAACGCCGAGTCGATGGCCAGCGCCAGCCACGGGGCGGGTCGGGTGCTCAGCCGGGGTCAGGCGATGCGCGGGTTCGACGACGAGTTCCGCGACTTTCTGGCCCGCTTCCGGGTGGTGACCCCGACCGACCTGCGGCGGCCCGACCTCCGCCAGCGGCCGGACATCCTGGCCAAGAAGTTGGAGGAGATCAAACAAGAGGCGCCGTTCGCGTACAAGGGGATCGGCCCGGTGGTAAGCACCCTGACCGCCGCCGGCATCGCCCGCCCGGTGGCGGAACTGACCCCACTCATGACGGTCAAGGGGTGAGCGAGACGCATTCGCCCCCTCCGATCCGCCGGACCTTCGTACTCCTGGCCTCCGAGCCAGCTCTGTTCGCGGCCTCGCCTGAGCTCTGCCCCTCAACGACGTCGGGTTCGACGAATTCCTTCCGGTCCGCTCGCCGGCCGCACTTCCTTCGAGTGCTGGGGGCCACCTGATGGCCCGACTCACCACCACTCACCCGACCTGCTCGGCCACCCGGGCGGCCAGTTCCTCGTTCCGCTCGGCGTACACCTGCGTCACGTCCGCCCGGGCGTGCCCGAGCAGCACTTGGGCGGCCTCCAACCCGTGTTCCTTGCGGACCCGGGTGGCGAAGGAGTGCCGGAGTTGGTTCGGGTGCCAGTGGTGTTTACGTCGCCACGCCTTCACCGCCGCCCGCTGCTCCTCCCCCAATCGCGCCCACCACTTGGCGACCGACTCCTTCGGCCGGCGGTCCAGTTCGCCGGTCGGCGGGAAGGCACGGTCGCAGGCTCGGGTGATGGCGGTCAGGTACGAGAGGCGGGTGTACCGATCGGCCGGCGGCCGTTTCGGCTCCTTCACCCGCTTGCCCGCGTTGCGGGCCATGTGCGACGGGTATCGCGGCGTCTTCCGGTTGGCGGCCCGTTCGGAGCGCAGCTCGGCCACCGCCCGCGCCGGGGAGAACAGTGGGTCGGTCGGGTCGTCGGTGAAGAATGGTCGGAGAACCGCCTGGGCCTTCGGGCCGACGGGGATGGAACGCACCTTCCCCCGCCACGCCGTCTTGTGGTGCGCAGGGCGGTAGATCCAGACCGCGCCCGCCATGTCCAGATCGCACCGCCGGACGCGGCACGCTTCACTCGGCCGGCAGCCGGTCAACCGCTGGAACTCAACCAGCCCGCAGACTTGCCGATTGAGGAACGGCAGGGTGGCGTCCACCGCCGCGTCGGTCACCGGCCCAACCGGCTCGGTCTCGCGGGCGGGGGTGCGGCCCCGCTGGAGGCCGGAGACGGCGGCGAGGGCGTGGTGGACGGATGGTGGCACCAGTTCCTCCGCCACGGCCCACTTGAAGATGCGGCGGACCCGCTCGACTCGGGCGTTCACCGTCTTGCGACACCACCCCGCGTTCACGAACCGCTGGCGGACGGCCTTGAGGGCGAGCGGGCCGAACTCGGCCGCCGGGGTGGGGCCATACAGCTCTCGGACGTGACGGCAGACAGCCTTCACCTGCCGCACCTCGTCCGTCGGCTCACCGCCCGGCCCACAGTAGTGGCCGTCGGCGTGGGACAGGTAGGCGAGGAGAACTTCGTTGACGGAGAGTGTCGCGTGCGGGGTGGCGGTGACCGCCGGGCGGGTTTCCAGTTCGAGCTGGAGTCGGGCGAATGCGGTGCGGGATTCGGACGAGTCAAACGGGCCGGGCAGCAGTTTCTGCTGGCGGACACCGAGGGCGTCGGTCCAGACGGCGCGGGCGCGGCCGGATTGTTTGTGGGGGAGGTACGACGGGACGGGTTTGCGACGGGTGTACACGCTGGCGGTTCCTGACCGCGAACTGTGGAACCATTCCACAGTTCGCCCGGTTTGGAAGCCGCACCCGGGTGCCCGGGGTTAAGCGTGAAACGCTTCGGCGGAAAGGCTTTCAGCAGAGTGGGCGATACAGGATTTGAACCTGTGACTTCGTCCGTGTGAAGAACGCACTCTAGCCACTGAGTTAATCGCCCGTGTTCCCGGAGAGTATCGGCCCACCGGGAAACATTGTTTAGCAGACGCGGTCACCGCCGTCAAGGTTCACACCGTCGGCGGCAGGTTACTCGGGGCGTCGTCGAACCGCGGGGCCGACGTGGTCGGGGTCACCCGCTGCGGCGGTTTCACCGCTTCCGGCTCGACCGTCCGGGCGCTCGACGTGGTGGTAATTTCCTCTTCCACGCCGGTGAACCCCTTCTTGAACTCCGTCACCGTCTTACCCAGGCTGCGGCCGATGTCCGGCAACTTGCGGCCGAACAGCAGTACCCCCAGCAGCAACAGCACGATCAGTTCCGGCACCCCGATGTTTGGCAGGAAAGCGAACACGACCCGTCCTCCGGATGTGGCTTCGGCAGGCGTTCGGGAGGGGGTTGAAGGTAACCATCCCGGTGCGAATCAATCCGGCCGTGCATGTGGCGGGCCGGAAGTCAACCATAACTATACCAGCGGACCCGCCGGGCGGGAAGGAAACACCCCCGTCGGGACATTTTTTCTCGCCGGCTGTCACACGCCCGCGGGTGGGGTGTAAGGGGGGCATCTTCGCTCCCTTCCCCAGGTGTTCCGATGACCCCACGAGCCGCCCGCCCGATCCCGACCGCCCAGCCGGTAAATGTGCAAGTGAGCGTGAGCACCACACCGACGGCCGCCCCGGTGGCCCAGCCGGTCGCCCGCTCGACGACGAGCACCACCGGGCAGGTGGTGGGCGCGGTGGCCCAGGTGGTCGGGGCGATCACTCAGGCGGTCGGGCGGCGGCGGACGGGAACCCCGATGGTGGCCCAGCCGTTCGGGATGATGCCGATGGCGCCGATGATCGCCGCTCCTGTGTTCGCTGTCCCGCTGGCCGCCGGGGTGGTGCCGATGGGCATTCCGATGGTGGTGCCGATGGGCGGGCCGATGTTCACCCCAACGATGCCCGCCCCGACCGGGTACGCCCCCACGCCGTCGCACCACACCCCGCACGCCCCGGTCGATCATGACCACCACGGTCACGCTCCGGTGGATCACGGGCACGGCGGCGACTGGGGGAGCGACGCGAACGACCACCACGACCGTCACCCGGTCGATGAGCAACCGACCGACCTCACCCCGGACACGGCCGACACCGACTGCGGCGGTGCGATGGAAGACGCCGAACCGGTGATCGACGACTGCGAGCCGACGGTGGAGGATTGCGAGCCGAGCGTCGAGGACGTTCAGCCGGAAGTCGAGGACTGCGGCGAACCGGTGATCGACGACTGCGACCCGCAAATCGACGACTGCGGCGGGGCGATGGAAGACGAGTTCACCCCCGACACGGACGACTGCGGCGGGGCGATGGGCGACGACTTCGGCGGGATGGACACCGGATTTGATACCGGGTGCGACACGAGCGGCGGCATGGACGCCGGGTTCGACATGAGCGGCGGGATGGACATCGGCGGCGGGTTCGGTGGCGAGTACTGCTGAGTAGGTCCGGCGAGCCGAGCCGGACTCTGGCATCGGTGGCCCGACCGTGAGGGAGGGCGCCAGCGCCTTTGCGATAAGCCGCTGG
>JANNDF010000713.1:0-9867 GCA_031387445.1 Planctomycetia bacterium | reverse complement strand
GTTCTCGAACCCGAACAGGGCATCGGGCAGCTTGCCGTCCGCCAGCGCGCCCCAACTCTGAGGCGGCGGCAGGATGGTAGCATCGGCCCACGGGGCTTTGGTGAAGTACGGGTCGTCGGCCGGCCAAGACTTACCGTTCGGCGACATCCACACCTGCACTTTCGACAGGCCGGACAGCCCTACCTGGGCGTATCCGGTGATCGGCAACGCGGTGTCGGCCGCCGTCATCGTCGGCACGTCGATCGTGGCCGCGAACGTCTTCAGCGGGCTGTCGATGTCGTTGTTCTGCTCGGCGTAGGTGTCGTTCGCGTGCGGCAGGTTGGAGAGCGTGAGCGTCGTCAGCCACTTGACCGACTTAAACCCGTACCCCTCCGGCACCAGCACCCGCACCGGCCCGCCCCGCTCGGCGGACAGCCACTCGCCGTTCAGTTTGTAGCACAGGATGACCGGCGGCAGGTCGTCCGGGTCTTCGAGCACCCGGCTGACGGGGAGCGAACTGCGGAACACCTGCTTCGGGTCGTCGTTGTGGTAGCCGTGATAGAACACCCGCCGCAGGTTGGCCGTCGGCTTGGTCAGCCACACCACATCCCGGAGCGGCACGCCCTCCCAGATGCCCATGCCGAGCGGGCAGCCGAGGTTCAGGCAGGTCATCAGTTTGGCGAACCGCACCGCCTTCGCCTTGCCGAGTTCGAGCAGAGCGGCGAAGTCGAGGGCGGTGCCGTCCTTCACGGTGAACTGCTTGCCGAGGGTGGCCGGCTTGTCCGGGTCGGAGATGACTTCCAGTTTCCAGCTCTCGCGGGTCAGCCCGACTTCTTTCTTCTTATCGGCGGGCAGTTTGTGCGGGATCGGGTTGCCGCGGGACACGTCGTTGAACTCGGCCGCCGGTGTGAAGTACGGGTCGAGTTTCTCGATGAGCTTCGCCAACCCCTGCGACGGCGGCGGGGAGTCTGCCCGCACCTGACTCGACGCCAAGGTCGTGCCCGCGGCCCCGACACCGAGGAACAGCCGGCGGGTGATGTCGTCGGGGGTCATGGCGGGCCTCGCGGAGATCAGGGTTACGCCTTTACAGGCTTGGCGGCTTCCTTCTGGGCCAACTTGAAGGCGTTGGCGGCCTCCAGGGTGGCGACCTCGGCGGTCAACTCCGGCTTGCCGGTGCGGGCGGGCACCAGCACCTCATCCGCCCTTTCCTTGCGGAGCGTCCGCATCGTCTTCACCTTGTCTTGCACCCGCATCAGCCCTTCGAGAAGGGCTTCCGGACGCGGCGGGCAGCCGGGCACGTACACGTCCACCGGCACCACCAGATCGACCCCCTTCACCACGTTGTACCCGTACTTGTAGTACGGCCCGCCGCCGCACGTGCAGGCGCCCATGGCGATGACGAACTTGGGGTCGGGCATCAGGTCGTACAGCCGCCGCACCCGCTCGGCCATCTTCAGGTTGACCGTACCGGCGACGATCATCAGGTCGGCCTGGCGGGGGGTGGCGCGGAACGCCCCGGCGCCGAAGCGGTCGATGTCGTACCGCGGCCCGCCGACGGCCATCATCTCGATGGCACAGCAGGCCAGCCCGAACGTCATCGGCCACAGGCTGCTCGCCCGCGCCCAGTCGATCGCCTGATCCAGACTGGTGACGACGAAGCTGTCTTCGAAGCGGTTTTCCAGCAGCGGCATGACGTTGGTCCATGGGAACGGCCCGTCGGTTGCGACGGGCCTGGGTAGGTCTCACTTCTTGAACGCCGGGTGCTTGCGGTCGCCCTTGCTGAGCAGGTACGCCATCAGGTCGCACACCTCGTCGTCGGTCAGCGTGTCGAGCAGGCCGGCGGGCATCATCGACACCTTTGAGGGGGTGATGCGGTCCACGTCGCCCGGCTTCACCGTCACCATCCCGTTCGGGTCGAGCATGTTCACCATCACCATGATGCCGTTCTCCTTCAGGTTGACGATCCGCCCACTCACCTTCTTCCCGTCGAGCGTGTCGATGTCCACCGCCTGGTACTGGTCGCTCACCTCTTTGCTCGGGTCGAGCACGCTCTCCAGAAGGTCTTTCTGGTTGAACCGACCGCTCACGCCGGTCAGGTCCGGCCCGACCGCCCCGCCCTCCTGGTCGTACCGGTGGCAGGCGAAGCACTTGGCCTCGGCGAACAGCGTGCGGCCCTTGTCGAAGTCCCGCCCGCCGGCCGCGATGGCCTTCTCCAGCTTCGGGGTCAGGTCGTCCAGGGTGTGCTTCTTGACGAACGGCCGCGGCTTGGTCGCTTCCGCGTTGGCCGCCGGCTTCGCCTCCAGGATCGGCTTGAGCGCCACCTTCTCGGCGTCGGTCAGCGTCTTCTCGGCGTCGGCCTTCATCGCCAGCACGAACTTGGTGAAGCTGTTCCCGCCCTTGTACGTCTGGGCCTTGATGAACCACTCGAAGTACGTCGTCCGCAGGTCCGGCGCCCACCCGTCTTTCAACACCCGCAGGGCACGGGCGTACTCCATCTGCTCTTCCTGCGTCGGCGCGTCGGCCAGCAGTTTCACCCCTTTCGTCGCCGCTTTCGGCGATTGCAGGTAGACGAACACTTGCAGCAGCTCGCCGTCCACGAACCGCTGGCCGGTCGGGAAGGCGGGTTCGTACTTCGCCAGCCACGCCGTCCGTTCGTCCGCGGTCGGCGGGCCGAAGCGGTTGAACAGTACGTGGTACACGCGGGTCAGGTCGAGCCGCTGTTCGGTGGACAGCTTGGCGAAGTCGAGCCGACCGAGCGCGTCGAGGAGTTGAGCCCGCACTTTCGGGTCACCTTTCTTCTTCCCCTCCTTGTCGTGCTGCGGGCAGGCCGCGGACGTGCGGGCGAGCATAAGGGCGGTGCCGATGACCGTGTTCGCGTCGGTGGACTTCAGGTACGAGTCGTCGCGGCGGTGCCCGGCGGCCATGTGTTCGAGGGCGGTGCGGGCAACGAACCGCAAGGTGCGATCCGACGACGAGAGGTCATTGGACGCGATGCCCGCCATCCGCTCGTACCCGTTGCCCATCTCCGCTTCCAGCCCGGCCCGAGCGCGGAACAGGTCGGCGTCCCGGACGGAGGACGCGGTCGGTCGCGGCCGCGGCTTCGCCGCCGACGGCTTGGTGTCCTCGGTGCCGGTGTACGTCACCCGGTACAGCCCGCTCTGCACCCGCCGCCCGCCGGTGGCGAAGTACATGGCCCCATCCTTTTCGCTCACCACGAGGTCGGTCAGCGGCAGCGGTGCCCCGCTGATGAACTCCTCCGTCACCCCCTTGTAGGTCGCCCCGCTCGGTGTCAGGTGGACGGCGTACATCTTGCCGTAGCTCCAGTCGCAGATGAACATGGCGTCCTGGTACCTCGCCGGGAACTTCGCCCCGTAGCCGAAGGTCACGCCGGTCGGCGAGCCGGGGCCGATGTCCACGATGCCGGGCAGGTTGTCCGGGTAGTACGCCGGGTACTTGCCGGCCCCGTTCCGCCAGCCGAATTCCCCGCCGGCCACCGCCAGGCAGACCCGCGTCGGGCGGTACCACGGGGTGTTCACGTCCCACTCCATGTCGGCGTCGTAGGTGAGCAGGTCGCCGTCGCGGTTGAAGGCGGCGTCGTACTGGTTGCGGAAGCCGACGCAGTGCAGGTGCCACTGCTTGCCGTCGGGGGTCACGTGGTACATCGCCCCGCCTGGGCCGTTGACCCCGGCCATGAACCCGTTGCCGTCGGGCATCCGCGGCAGCAGGTGGTCCTCGCCCCACGTCTCGGGCACGTCCGTGCTGTCGTACTTGGTCAGTTTGGTCTGGTTGCCGCACACCACCGTCAGGCGTTTGCCGTCCGGGTGCTTCATGACCGCGTGCGGGCCGTGCTCACCCAGCCCGCCGCCGCCATGACCTTCAAAGGCACGGAGCAGTTCAACCTTGTCGAGTTTGTTGTCCTTATCAGAGTCGGTCACGCGGTACAGCCCGCTCGCCTTCCCCTGATTCAGCACCACGTACAGGGCGTCGAACGCCCAGCACAGCCCCTGTGCCCCGCCGAACGGCTTGCCGTCGTAGGTCAGGCCCATCGGCTCCACTTTCGGCGGGTCCGTCTTGCCGACTGCCGGCGGGGTGACGAGGAACAGCCCCTTGTCGTACTGGTCCGACACCACCAGTCGGCCGTCGGGCAGGGTGGTCATGCACACCCACGAGCCTTCTTTGTCCTTCGGCACGGAGTACAGCAACTCGACCTTGAACCCCTTCGCCACTTTCAGTTGGTCGGCGGGGGTGGCAGCCGGTGGCCTGGCCGGCGGCTTCGGCTGGGCGTGGACGGGCACGAACAGGGCGAAGGCGGCGAGGAGAACAGCACTCAGAAGGCGGGGCATGACAGCCTCGGCGAGAAGGGGGCAAGGGTGGCTGGCAGTGAATATACCCGACATGCTACACTTGTGGCACTGCCTACTCGCGAGGGCGGGTGGAATGCCTCCGGCCGACCGGCGTTGTACCTTACGATGACTGCGGACGAGCTATCGCGGTTGATCGACCGGCACGCGGGGGCGCTCGTGCTCTATGCCCGCCAGTGGACCGACACGCCCGAAGACGTGGTGCAGACGGCCCTACTCAAGCTGGTGCGGCTCGGCCGCCCGCCGGAAAACCCGGTGCCGTGGCTGTACACCGTGGTGCGGAACGCTGCCCGCGATGCCCAGCGGTCGCAACGCCGGCGGACCAAGTACGAGACCCGCCGGGCCGAACACACGCCCAACTGGTTCGACCCCGATTCCGCGGCCGGCATGGATAGTGAGTCTGCCACTGCCGCACTCGCCGACCTGCCCGACGACGTGCGCGAAATCGTCATCGCTCACCTGTGGGGGGGGCTGACGTTCGAGCAGATCGCCGTCACCGTCGGCGGGTCGGCCAGCACCGCCTACCGCCGGTACGTTGCTGGTATCGCCGCCCTCCGCAGTTCACTCGGTGTGTCATGCCCGATCCCAACATGAACACCCCGCCCGACCCGCCGCCCGACCGCCGCTCGCCGTTCGAGTGGTCGCTGGCGGCACTGCGCCCGGCGGACGCGGACGTGGCCCGCCCGAGTTTCATGTTCAACGCGGGGCAGGCGTCGCGTCAGAAGGCGGTTTGGTTCTGGCGGTGTGTGGCCGGCGGGCTGGGAGTGGCGATGGCGGCCGGCGGGTTGGCGGGCTTCGGACTGGTGCAGGCCGAACAGCAGCGGGCGGCGGCCACGGTCGCCGAACTGACGGCGGCCCACGCCCCGCGGTCGACGATCACCACCGTACCAACGCCAGACCTGACCGACCCGTCGCCGGCTGTTGTCACCCAACCCGTCGCCCCGCGACACACTCCGGCGGCGGAGGAAGCGCCGCCGTCGGAGATCGCCGCCGCGCTCGACCGCCGCCGCAACATCCTCGTCGGCGGGCTGGGTCTGATTCCCGACGCGCCGCCGGTGCTCAGCCCGGAAGTGCCCAAGACGACCCCGACGTATCCCGGCGTGTTCGCCGCCCCGCGAGTGGAGAAGAGGCTGCCGCCCGACCCGGACCCCGAACCCGACCCGCCGTGATGAACCGAACCACCTTCGCCCTGTTCGCCGTTCTGCTCGCGTCTCCCGCGTTCGCACAACTCCCCCCGGTGTTTCTCACCGTCGACCCGGTTGCCGAACCGAAGCCGGCGCTGCGGTACACCCTGTTACCCGCCGTCCGCGACTTTTCGGACGGCTCCGCTGTGAATCACTACTTGAAGGCGGTGAAGGCTCGCCCCACGGTCGAGAAGGCGATGCAGCCCGAGAGTGAGAAGCAACTCGCCACCTGGGAAGAAGCCGATCTCGCCAAGTTGCCCGTCGCGGACGTCAAGAAACACCTGGAGCGATACGCCCTTGCGTTCGTGGAACTGGAGAGTGGCACGCGGTGCAAGCGGATCGGAGCCAAGTCTTACCCGTTCAGCGGCGTGAGCGTATTGGAGGACACCATCGCCGTTCAGCCGGCGATCCGCGACCTCGCCCGCCAACTCGCCCTGCGGGTGCGGGTGGCCCTGGTCATGGAGCGGTACGATGACGCGGTGGCCGACATCCGCACCGGCCTCCAGTTCGGAAAGCACGTGGGGGAAGGGTCGTCGTTGATCGAGGCGCTCGTCGGGTACGCGGTGGTGAACCTGTTCCTCACGCGGGTGGAGGAACTGCTCACCCGCCCGGGGGCGCCGTCGCTCTACTGGGCGCTCGCCACGCTCCCCCGCCCGCTCATCGACCCTCGGCCGGGATCGGACGGCGAAGACGTGCTGAGTGAAGGATTCCTGCCGGGGTTGAGCGAACTCCGGAAGGGGCCGGTGTCGGCCGAGGTGGCGCTGGACGCGGCCGAAGCGGCGATGAAGGTACTTGCCGCCGTCGAGGGGGGGAGGACGCTGGACGCCGTCGGCGGTCGGCTGGCCATCAGTGGTCAGGCTGCCCTGAACCAAGAGTCGGCGAGGAAGGACCTGCTAGCCCGCGGGTGGGACAAGAAAACAGTCGCCGCGATGCCGGCGGTGCAGGCGGTCTACATGAATGCGTATGAGGCGTACCGCGATCTGGCCGATGACAACCGCAAGTGGCTCCTCACCCCGCTGCCGGAGTCGTTCGACGGGCTGGTCAAAGCCGCGGCCAGGCGCAAGAAAGTGCAAAAGGACCGCCAGGGGGACGGCTTGTTCCAGGCCCTCCTGCTGGTGATCCCGCCGGTCGAGAAGGTCCACCACGCCGCTGCCCGCACCGAACGGCGGGTCGCCATGCTGCGGGCCGTCGAGGCCGTTCGCGTCCACGCCGATGCCGCCGCCGCCCTTCCCAAAGCGCTCGCCGACATCAAGAAGGTGCCGGTGCCGACCGACCCGCTCACCGCCGAGCCGTTCGGGTTCACCACCACAGCCGACGGGTTCACCCTCCGCTCCCCGGAGTCGGACGCCGTGCCGAAAGCGCTTGACGTGAGGTACGAGGTGAGGGTGCGGAAGTAGGTCGTCACTGCCGTGTAACGGGTCAATCGGTCGGCTGGGGTGTGGCGTCGAACTGGTGTACCATGCGGCACACGAGCCGCGGCCGCAGCTCGCCCTCTCCCGGAGGTTCCCATGACCCGAGTGCTAGTCGCCCTGACCGTCGCGGCGGTCGTCGCATCGGCCTGCACGGCCGCCGACAAGGACGTGTGCTTCGGCACCAAGATCCACTTCGTGGACACGCCGAAGGAGGCCGCGGCGCAGGCGAAGAAGGACGAGAAGTTGGTGTTCATCCTGCACGTGAGCGGCAACTTCGAAGACCCGCGGTTCACCTGAAACAACGCCGAAGCGCTCCGTGTGGGCGCACTGACCGACAAGAAAGTGGGCGAGTTCGTGAACGAGAATTTCGTGGCATCATACCAGAAGGTGGGCACGTTCAAGATCGTGGGCGGGCAGAAGCAGGGGGGGAACGTGGCGGCATACTTCTGTGCGCCGGACGGCCGCGTGCTGCACGTGGTCGCCGGGCCGGTGGACGGGCCGACCATGCTGGCCGAGGCCAAGTGGGTGGTGGACACCCTGCAGGCGACCGTGAAGGAGAGCAAGGGGGACGCCGCCAAGTTCAAGGCCGCCTTCCGCAAGGCCCACGCCGACAAGCTGAAGGCCGAGACCGGGCTGGCCGTCGAAGCGGTCACGTGGGACGCCCCCGACGTGAGTGACAAGGACGCCCTCACCTACAAGGACCCGACCGGCCAGTCGCTCGCTCCGAAACTGCCGCCCCCGCCGATCAACGGTCCGGACGTGGCGCTCGAGGACAAGAAGTTCGACGCCCTGCAGAAGGCCGCGAACGCCGCACCGGGGGCGCGCTACGTCGAGTGTGGCGTGGGCGGCGGCGGGAAGGGCGGGCGGCGGGTGGTGGTGAACAACCAGGCGGTGGTCAGCCAGATCCTGGCCGCCCACTCGCTCGGCAAGATCGAGACCATCTACGGCACCGTGTTCGAGAACGTGCTCGGCGAGAAGGTGAGCACGAAGCCGGTGGACGTGATCACCCCGTTCCCGTGGGTGGACCGTGACGGGAAGAAGCAGGAGCGGTAGACCGAGTTTGAGTTTACGCCTCAGCGTGAGAATCACGTCACTCACACTGAGGCGTGGACTCCAACCACCCCGTTCGATCACGCCATTCCAATTTCGCCACCTCGACCGGTTAATTGTTCGCACGCTCGGTCGGGCGACACGCTCCACCACAACGCATTTCCGCCACTCCTCTCCGCCGGCCGATTTGACCGCTGTGTCTCGCACAACGGACGGTGAAACATGCGCCACCTTTTGCCCGTCTTGCTGGTCGTGACGATCCTGCCGGTCGTCGCGTCCGCACAACCCGGCGTTGCAGCCGTCAGCGATTTCCTCCCCGCATGTACCGACCGCTATTACGTCACCCTGTTCGGCGGGCAGGGCGACCTGTTCCGCCCGCGGACCGCCCACACGTGGGCCACGTTCGTCCGCACCGAAGGCAGCCCCACCGGCGAGCGAGTCGTGGCCGAGGACACGATCAGTTGGCTGCCGGCCACGCTGAACGTCCGCCCGTGGGCGATCATGTCCGAGACGGGGGTCAACCTGACTTTGCAGCAGACGTTCGATTTCATGGGCACTCACGAGCGGCGACGGGTCGTGGCGTGGGGGCCGTATCAGATCACCGCGGAGCGGTACGCGCAGGCGATGACCCAGAAGGCACTTCTTGCGTCCGGGGCCATTCGGTACCACGCGCTCGGCCTGTTCGGCCGCCGGTCGGACGTGATGCACTGCATCGACGGGGTCACCCGTACTGACCCGCTCTGGGAGCGAAAGGCGGATCCGTCACGGTGGTACGGCGAGGCGGGTACAGGTCAGGCCGCCCGCGCGGCGGTGCGGAGTGGGGTCATCCTGAATCCGTCCGTGACGCACCCGTGGCTGTTGCACGCCATGAACCCGACCGGGTACAAGCTCACCGTGCGATCGCTCGGCTCGCGACCGCTGCTCGGCGTCACCCGCTGAGCGGCTACACTGGCGGTGTCGCCCTTTCCCCGGAGTCGTCGCCGTGGCCAGCACCATTACCGTCACCCACCGGCCGGACGGCGTGGCCGTCCTCACCTTCGACACGCCAAACAGTCGGGCCAATGTGCTGAGCGAGGCGGTGTGGAACGAACTGCGGGGGGCGGTCCTGCGGCTGCGAATGCGGTCGGACATCAAAGGACTGTTGGTCACGAGCGCCAAGCCGGACGTGTTCATCGCCGGGGCCGACCTGAAGTTCTTCGCCAACGTGCCCGGCCCGGACAACTCGTCGGTGCGGAACCTGGTGAACCTCGGGCTGTCCACTCTGAGCGCGTTGGAAACGCTCCCGTTCCCGACGTGTGCGGTGATCAACGGGGCGGCGCTCGGCGGCGGGCTGGAAGTGGCACTGGCGTGCGACGTGCGCGTGTGCGGGCCGAACCCGCGGGCCGAGTTGGGGTTGCCCGAGGTGAAACTCGGCCTCATCCCCGGATGGGGCGGGAGTCAGCGGCTGCCGCGGGTATGCGACCTGAAGACGAGCGCACGGATGCTGCTCCGGGGGGAGTCGTTGCCCGCACCGGAGGGGCTGGCCGCCAAGCTGGTCGATGACCTATTCCCCGATGGCGACCTGATCGAGCACGCGGCCGTGGCGGTGGTGGCGACCGATCACGTACCGATCCGCCGGGCGAAACGCGAGCCGCTCCCGCTGGTGGATCAAGAGTTGTTGAAAGAAGAGGTGCTGGCGTTCGGGCCGGCGGACTCGCCGGCGGTGCAAGAGTTGATGACAGTCCTGGTGCGAGGCGGAGAGCAACCGTTGCCCGAGGCAGTGCAGATCGAGTCGGCCGCGTTCCTGCGGCTGGCCGGGTCGGACGAGTCGAGGAAGCGGATCGCCGACTTCTTCGAGAGCCGGAAGAAGGGATAGGCGAGCCGAGCGGCGTGAGCCGCCGG
>JANNDF010000700.1:0-5218 GCA_031387445.1 Planctomycetia bacterium | reverse complement strand
GTCGGCCTCTCGGGGCGGTACTGCTTTCGCCCCGGAGGGGCCGCCGGGAGTAGCCCCGGGCGTCAGCCCTGGGGGGGACTTGCAAAGAACAGCCCCGCCCCGGAGGGGCCGCCGGCCGGGAGCGACGCCGGCCCCTCCGGGGCGGTGGAAATGGCGGCGCGAGGCCCAGGGCTTCCGCCCTGGGCTACAACCGCCGGCCCCTGCGGGGCGAAATCACCGTGTCGATGTCATCGCTCTGGTGCCTCAGTTCGTGGAGTGACCGCCGATGTTCTCCCGCCGTGACATGCTCCGCTCCGCCGGCACCGGCTTCGGCCTGCTCGCGCTCGCCGACTTGCTGGCCGCGTCCGAGGCGAAGCCGAAGGCCGACCCCCTCGCCCCGAAGGCCCCGCACTTCCCGGCGAAGGCGAAGCGGGTGATCTTCCTGTTCATGCACGGCGGGCCCAGTCATGTGGACACGTTCGACCACAAGCCGAAGCTGACGGAAGACGACGGCAAGCCGCTGCCGTTCCCCAAGCCGCGGGTGGTGTCCGGCGAGACGGGCAACCTGCTCGGCTCGCCGTGGAAGTTCAAGCAGTACGGGCAGAGCGGGGCGACGGTGTCGGAGTTGTTCCCGCACATCGCCACGGTGGCGGACGACCTCTGCTTCATCAAGTCGATGCACGGGTCGAACTCGCGGCACGGCGGGGCGCTGCTGGAACTGCACACCGGATCCGACACGTTCGTCCGGCCGAGCATGGGCAGTTGGGTGACTTACGGCCTGGGCACCGAGAACCGCGACCTGCCGGGGTTCGTCACCATCTGCC
Organism: Planctomycetia bacterium; assembly: GCA_031387445.1. Classification (GTDB taxonomy): domain Bacteria; phylum Planctomycetota; class Planctomycetia; order Gemmatales; family Gemmataceae; genus JALHQU01. The sequence continues at coordinate 4,415 of JANNDF010000700.1, read as the reverse complement.
CGTCGCTCTCGCACGGCGGGGTGAACAACTACTCGTCGGCGTTCCTGCCCGCCATCCACCAGGGCACCCCGCTCGGCAACGCCGGCATCTCGTCGGACAAGGCCACCGTGCCGTTCATCTCGGGCACCACCCCGCGGGACCAGCAGCGGCGAGAGCTTGACCTGCTCGGCGAGATGGACCGCGAGCGGCTGGCACACATCGGCCCCGACCCGGCGCTCGAAGGCCGCATCCAGTCGTTCGAGATGGCGTTCCGCATGCAGACCGCCGCCCCGGACGTGCAAGACCTGTCGAAAGAGACGAAGGAGACGAAGGCCCTGTACGGGCTGGACGACCCGATCACGGCCGGGTTCGGCCGGCAGTGCCTGATGGCCCGCCGGTTCGCCGAGGCCGGGGTGCGGTTCGTGCAGTGCTCGCACAGCTACCACTGGGACCAGCACGGCGACTTGCGGAAGGGGCACGGCCGCAACGCCCTGGCGGTGGACAAGCCGATCACCGGGCTGCTCACCGACCTGAAGAAGCGGGGGCTGCTGAAGGACACGCTGGTGGTGTGGGGCGGGGAGTTCGGCCGCACGCCGGTGGCCCAGGGGAAAGACGGCCGCGACCACCACCCGCACGCCTTCACCTACTGGCTGGCCGGCGGCGGGGTGAAGGCCGGCACCAGCTACGGCACCACCGACGAGTACGGGTTCTACGCGGCGACCGACAAGGTTCACTTCCACGACCTGCACGCGACCATCCTGCACCTGCTCGGGCTGGACCACAAGAAACTGACGTACAAGCACGCCGGCCGCGACTTCCGCCTGACCGACGTCCACGGCGAAGTCGTGAACGGCATCCTGGCGTGACGTTCGTCAGCGGGGTTTCGCCCCGGGCTGCTTCTCCAGCCACGGGGACACCTTCTCGACCCACCTGGCGGCGTGCTCCCGCAGCCCCGGCCCGCTGAAGTGAACGCCCTTCCCGCCGCTATCCCGCCACTCGCCTTTCAGGGCGTCGGTGTCCGGCCCTTCGAGGGCGACCCCGTCTTTCCACAGTGCTGCCTGGGCGTCGCGGAGGTCGGCCGAGCCTTCGTCGTCGGGTCCGTGGTAGCTCGCCCTGGCGACGAACCAGGGCGCCTCCCAGCCGTGCTCCTTGCGGGTGTCGCGGATGAGCTTCTCCAAATATTCGCGGTAGAGCTTGCCGGGCAGCGTGCGGGTGGCGTCCTTCTGGTTGGCATCGCTCTCCCCCTGGTGCCATAGCACCGCCCGGAACCCGTTCGGACCGAGCGCTTTCAAACGATCGCGGAATGTGGTGTAGATGTCGCCCTTGCTCTCCCAGGTGTCGCCGACCTTCTTCACGTTGGTCTCGATGGTCGGCGGGTTGGGGAACGTCGCCCCCTTCGGCAGCCACTCCCGCACACTCGTCGCCCCGACCCCGCACGCCACCAACCCCACCGGCACGCCGAACTTCTCGGCGATGGCGTCGCCGAACGGCGGGAGGAAGCTGCCTCCGGTGCCGCTCGCGCCGGGCTGTGGGTCGTCGGCGAGTTGCCAGTCGGTGCCGTCGAACGCGCTCACCCGCTTCGTCTTCGTGGCCTGCTTCTCCGCCCCGTGGTTGGCCGAGTTCGACTGCCCGGCGACGACGAACACCTCGCCCACGCCCACCCGCTCGACACGCGCCTCGGCCACCGGCTTGCCCTTCACCATCGCCCGCACGCCGAGTGTGTACCACCCACCGGCCGGCACTTCGATGGTGGCATCGAACGCACCGCCTTTGATGGTGGCATCCAGCTTCCGCCACTCGCCCGACTTGTCGTACGCTCCGATGCGATAGTCCAACCCGTCGGCCGCTTTCGCCGGTTCGTCGAACCGCCCACGCACCCGAACCGTCCCCACGTTCTTCGCGTTCCGCTGCACCACCTGATACGGTCGCGGCGAATCGACCCGCAAGCCGACCCCGGCGTGCTCGATGACGAAGTCCACCAGTTCGCGGCAGCGGAAGAAGCCCGACCACATGTTGTGACCCTGCCCCGGCGGGACGACCAGCGTCATCGTGCCGCCGAGTTCCTTGTACCGCTCCTTGACCCGTCCGCTGTTCGCTTCCAACGGCACCACCTTGTCCACGTCGCCGTGGATGGCGAACAGCGGCACCTTCGCCTTCGCCAGCCCCGCCAGCCGGTCCACCGGGTTGAACTCCTTCAACCGCCGTTCCAACTCCTCCGCCTTCAACTCGTAGGCTCCCGCCGCCTTCGCCACGCCGGGGTAACTGGCCATGTCGCACACCGGGTAGATGCCAGCGAACCCGCCGACCTTGTCCGGGTTCGACGCCGCCCACGACAGCGTCTGAAGTCCGCCGCGACTACGACCGAGCAGCACCGGCTTCGCCGAGTACCCGCGGCGGGTCATCTCGGCGTGCAGCGTGTCGAACACCTTGTTCCCGGCCGGGCTGCCGTAAGACTCGCCGGCGTCGATGCCCGCCACCGCGATCCCGGCCGCCCGGAACCGCTCGAACATCCACGCCTCTTCCGGGCCGGGCAGGTTCGGCAGCGTCGGGGCGTACCACACCCACGGTTTCGTTTCGCGGTAGGGGTCGGCGTCGGCCGGAATGAGGAAGGCGGTGCGGCCGGACAAGTCGAACACCTCGCCGGGCAGCGGGAGCGCTTTCTTCGGCGGGTCGGCGGCCGTGGCTCCGAGGAGCGACAACAACAGCAGCGGGAGGGCGGAGAGGTGTTTCATGATCGGCGAGCAGTGGTGAATGGTGGCCCCATTCCACCCCAGGCGGGCGCACGGTGCAAGCGGGGATCGCCGCGGGCGACTGGTATGATGACACTCACCCTCGCTCGGGAGAAGCCCATGACCCGGATCGCGTTCGCCCTCGCCGTGTGTGCGGCCCTCGCCGCCCCGCTGCTCGCCCAGGATGTCGATTCGCTCGCGGGCAAGCGGGTGGTGGTCCTCGGCGACAGCAACACCCAGGCGGGCGGGTACGTCGCCTTCACCGCGTACCACCTGGACAAGCTGTACCCGGACAAGTCATTCGACATCATAGGCCTCGGGCTGGCGAGCGAGACGCTGTCCGGGCTGAGCGAGGACGGGCACGCCGGCGGCAAGTTCCCCCGCCCGTGCCTGACCGAACGCCTCGGCCGGGTGCTGGAGAAGGCCAAGCCGGAGGTGGTGTTCGCCTGCTACGGCATCAACGATGGCATCTACCTGCCGCTCGACAAGGACCGCACCGCCGCCTTCCAGAAGGGCGTGACGAAGCTGATCGACCAGTGCAAAGTGGGAGGCGTGAAGCGGGTCTTCCTCGTCACCCCGCCGATCTACGACGACAAGCCGAAGAAGGGCGAGACCGACTACGACGCGGTGATGACCGCCTACGCCAAGTGGATGACCGAGTTGAAGGCGGACGGGGTGACGGTGATCGACCTGCATTCCGCCATGCGAAATGCCCGCGACGCCCGCACCGAGCCGTTCGCCAAAGACAAGGTTCACTACGGGGACGACGGCCACCTGCTCGTGGCCCGCACCATCCTCGCTTCCGTCGGCGTGAAGGTGCCGGATGACACTGTCGCCGCCATCAAGGCCGATCCGTTGTTCAAGCTGGTGGAACAGAAGCGGGCCTTGCGGTCGGCGGCCTGGATGAAGCACGTCGGGTACACGCGGGAGAAGAAAGTCGAACCGGAACCGCTCGGCACGGTCGAGGCGGACGCGGCCAAGGTGCAGGAGAAGATCGACGCCCTGCGCCGGAAGAAGTGACCCGCCAACCGTCCGCGGCAGGGCGGACGGTGTCGGCGCTGAAACGAGCGAGACCACTCGCGGTGGCGAGTGGTCTCGGCAGTTTGTCCCCGTCTCCCCCCGGTCAGACGTTCACCCCGCGGGTGTCGGCCGTGTTGCCGACGAACACCGACTCGATCTCCAGGAGCGAGGGCAGGCTGAACGCCTTCACGTGCGGGCCGCCGCCCGGCCCGGCGGCGGTGATCAGGTCGGGCAGGCCGTCGATGTTCACGTCGGCGAACCCCACCCGCACCCCGCCGCTGAAGTCCGGAGAGAAGGCGAAGAAGCTGGCGAGCGGGGCGTCGTCGGCGATCACCCCGTCCGCCCGCACCAGTCCCATGTTGGCGGCGTCGATCACCTTCACGTGCGGGCCGGCCCCCGGCCCCGCCCCGACGGCGATCCGCCCGTTCGTCGCGGCGACGTACACTCCGCCGGCGAAGGACAGGTCGAAGGCGAAGAAGTTGGCGAACGCGGCCGAGTCGGCGATCACCCCGTCGGGTCGCACCTGGCCCAGGCGCGTGCCGTCGATCCCCTTCACGTGGGTGCTACCGCCCGGCCCGGCCCCGACCACCACGTCCGGCACCCCGTCCCCGGTCACGTCCCCGGCGGCCACCCGCACCCCGCCGGTGAACCCGACGTCGAAGGCGAAGAAGTTGCCCACCAGGGCGG
>JANNDF010000699.1:0-10515 GCA_031387445.1 Planctomycetia bacterium | reverse complement strand
CGGTGCTGGTCGGCCTGTTCCTAATGCGGCCGGCGGGCCAATCTCCCACCAAGAAATCCGGCCGGCTCGCCGACGGGTTCGTGTTCATCGCCCGCAACCCCCAACTCGCCGCACTGCTCGTCTGCACCGCCGCACTCTGCCTGTTCGGGTGGCCGTTGCTCACCCTGTTCCCTGCTTACACCGGCATCGTGCTCGGCCACTCCGAGAAGGAGTACAGTTGGCTGGTCAGCGCGATGGGCCTCGGGGCACTCGTGGCAGCGCTGAGTAACGCCACCTTCGGCTCGCTCGCTCGCGCCCCGCTGTTCTCGACGATTGGTGCGGTGTTGCCGGCGGTGGCGCTCGGCGGGTTGGCTGTCTCGACCGATCTGCCGCCGGCGGCGTTGTGTGCCGGCGTGTTCGGGATGGGGATGATCCTGTTCCTGAGCACCGGCCAGAGCGTGCTACAAATGACGACACCCGATCACGCCCGCGGGCGGGTGCTGGCCCTGTGGCCGATGACGCTGAGTGGTGGGACGGTGGCGGGCAACCTACTCTGCGGGTGGGCCGCACGCCACCTGCCGATCCCGGTGGTACTCGGGATCATGGCCGCAGGCACGGGCCTGACCGCGTGTGTGGTGGTGGTCCTCGCGTGGACGATTCGCACGCGAAGACGGGACTCAACACCCGGCGATCAGCCGGTGGGGGCCGACCGACAACCGGCCGGCGTCGTCAGCGATGCACCGCCTCCAGGCTGACGCGAATGCCGCCGGAGGAGAGCAGCTCCGCCAGGAACTCCGCTCGTTCCAGGTAGGTGGTGGTCACCACCGCTCGACCGCGGTGGTGGGCGTCCCACATGCGGGCCATCGCCTCCGCCTCGGCGAACCGCGTCACCCGGCGAACCGCCCGCACGACGTCGTGCAAGGGCACACCCGGCGAGTGGTGCATCACGAGGTGGTAGGTGCGGATGAAGCCCGGCGAGATGGCCGGAAGAGATCGGCGGAACGGAGTCGGTGCCGACATGTCGCCCTCGATGCCGGAGAGGCGGTGAGGGATGCGAAGCGTGAGGGCCGGGCGGCCGACCCCCGCTTCACCAGAACTGTATCTCGCGGGAGGAGCGAAGGTCAAAACGGGAACTTGCGGAACGTGTCGCCCCCTTCACACGGAGGCGCGATTGTACCGCCCGCGCAATCCCTACCGCGCTCGCCTACGCACCCCGACCGTTGATGTGAGGTGTCGCCGCGGCAGGCGGTGAGCTACAATATCCGTGCCTTCCTCACCGGGCCGGAAGCGGCCTGTCTCTGATCGTCGGAGAATCTCCATGCACCGGCCGTTCGCGGTGATCGCGGTCATCTGTTCGCTTCCGATTGCCGCATTCGCCGCCGACCCGCCGGCCAAGCCGACCGCCGAGCAGGTGGAGTACTTCGAGAAGCACGTCCGCCCGCTGCTCGTCGAGCAGTGTGTAAGCTGCCACGGGCCGAAGAAACAAAAGGCCGGATTGCGCCTGGACACCGCCGAGGGGCTGAAAAAAGGGGCGGACGAGGGGCCGGTGGTGGTGCCCGGTTCGCCCGACACCAGTTCGCTCGTCAAGTCGGTGCGGCGGAAGGGCGAGTACCCGATGCCGCCCGAGAAGGGGTTGACCGCCGAGCAGGTGGCGGTACTCGAAAGTTGGGTGAAAGGCGGGGCGGTGTTCCCGGCGGGTGCCAGTACGGCCGCGACGACCGACTGGAAAACCCACTGGGCGTTCCAGCCGCCGGCCGAGCCGAAGGTGCCCGGCCCCGGCCAACCGATCGATGCGTTCGTCGCGGCCAAACTGGCCGAGCAGAAGCTCCCGGTCGCCCCGCAAACCGACAAGCGGACACTCGCCCGTCGGGTTCACTTCGACCTGACCGGCCTGCCGCCAACGGCCGACGAATTGGACGCCTTCGAGAAGGACACTTCCCCGAACGCCTACGAGATGTTGATCGACAAATTGCTGGCCAGCCCGCACTACGGCGAGCGGTGGGGCCGGCACTGGCTGGACGTGGCCCGCTACGCCGACAGCAAGGGGTACGTGTTCACCGAGGATCGCAACTACCCGTACGCGTACACCTACCGCGAATACGTCATCCGCAGTTTCAACGACGACAAGCCGTTCGACCGCTTCGTGACCGAGCAACTGGCGGCCGACAAGCTCGACCTGGGGGCGGACAAGAAGCCGCTCGCCGCGATGGGCTACCTCACCGTCGGCCGGCGGTTCAGCAACAACATCCACGACATCACCGACGACCGCATCGACGTGGTGACCCGCGGGCTGATGGGGCTGACCGTGACGTGCGCCCGCTGCCACGACCACAAGTTCGACCCCATCCCGGCGGCCGACTATTACAGCCTGTACGGGGTGTTCGCCAGCAGCACCGAGCCGAAAGACCTGCCGCAGATCGGCGAGTCGGACAACCCGGCCGAGTTCGCCAAGTTCCAGGCCGAACACGGCAAACTTGAGAAGGCGGTGGTGGACGAGCGCGAGAAGCGGATGGCGGCGAAGAAGGCCGGCGTGGTCGGACTGGCCGGCGGGCTGGGCTTCCAACCGGCGGAGAACAAGCTGTTCAACAGGGCCGACCGCGACGCGGTGACCGCCCTGCAAACGAAGGCCGACGCGTACAAGGCGAAGTCGCCGGCCGCCCCCCCGCGGGCGATGGTGATGGTGGACAACCCGCGGCCGAGCGAGCCGGTGGTGTTCCTCCGCGGCAACCCCGGCAACCGCGGGCCACAAGTGCCGCGGCGGATGCCGATGGCGGTGAGCGGCGAGAAACGAGAGGCGTTCAAAGGTGGTAGCGGGCGGCTGGAGATGGCGACGGCCATCGCCAGCAAAGACAACCCGCTCACCGCACGCGTGTTCGTCAACCGTGTGTGGGCGTGGCACTTCGGGGCCGGGCTGGTTCGCACGCCGAGCGACTTCGGCGTGCGAACCGAGCGGCCGTCACACCCGGAACTTCTCGACTGGCTGGCATTGCGGTTCGTCGAAGACGGGTGGAGCGTGAAGAAACTGCACAAGCGGATCATGCTGAGCGAGACGTACACCCGCAGCAGCGTGACCAGCCCGGAGGCGGCGAAGGTCGACCCGGAGAACAAGTGGCTGTCGCACTTCACCCGCCAGCGGCACGGGTTCGAGACGATGCGGGATTCTCTTCTGGCCGCCGCAGGCACGCTCGACGCCACGGTCTACGGCAGGTCGGTCGATCTGTTCAAGACCCCCATCAGCAAGCGGCGGGCGGTGTACGGGTACATCGACCGCCAGAACCTGCCGGGCACGTTGCAGGCGTTCGACTTCGCCAGCCCGGAGCAGCACACCCCGCAACGGTTCCAGACGACCGTGCCGCAACAGTCGCTGTTCCTGTTGAACAGCCCATTCGTGGCGGACGCGGCACGGGCAGTGGTCGCCCGGAGTGAGGTGGCGAAGGCGACCGATCCGGCCGAGAAGGCGAAACAGTTGTACCGTGTGACCCTGAGCCGCAACCCGACGAAGGACGAGATCGAACTGACGACGGCGTTCGTGGCGGCGGCCGAAAAGGAGACCGTGACGGGCGGCAAGCTGGCCGCGTGGGAGCAACTGGCCCAGGTGCTGCTCATGAGCAACGAGTTCGCGTTCGTGGATTAACCCGTACCGAGATTGCCCCAGCCATCGAATCGCCCGGAGACCCGTGATGCTTCCGTTGTCTCGTCGTGAACTGCTCACCCGCTGTGGGGTCGGCATGGGCCTGCTCGGGCTGCACCCGTTGCTGGCCGCCGACAGCAAGGACGTGCGGCCGACGACGGTGCCCGACCCGGTCGCCCCGCTCGCCCCGCGGCCGGCCCACTTCCCGGCGAAGGCCAAGCGGGTGATCCACATCTTCGCCAACGGCGGGCCGAGCCAGGTGGACACGTTCGACCCGAAGCCGGCGCTCGACAAGTACGTCGGCAAGTCGCTGCCGACCGAGAACCTGAAGACCGAGCGGAAGACCGGGGCGGCGTTCCCGTCGCCGTTCAAGTTCAAGAAGTACGGCAAGAGCGGCGTCGAGGTGAGCGAGTTGTTCGACAAGACGGCCGAGCACATCGACGACATCTGCGTGATTCGCAGCATGCACGCCGACGTGCCGAACCACGAGCCGTCGTTCCTGCTCATGAACACGGGCGAGAGCCGGCTTGTGCGGCCGAGCCTGGGCAGTTGGGTGACCTACGGCCTGGGCACCGAGAACCAGAACCTGCCGGCGTACGTGGCCATGTGCCCGTCCGGCATGCCACTGATGGAGAGCCAGAACTGGCAGAGTGCGTTCCTGCCCGGCATCTATCAGGGCACTTACGTGGACACCCGCCACACCGACCCCGAGAAGTTGATCGAGAACATCCGAAGCAAGGCGGCGACGGACATCACCCAGCGGAAGCAACTCGACCTGCTCATGAAGCTGAACAAGGCGCACCAGCAGGCCCGCGACGCCGACCCGAACCTGGAAGCCCGCATCCAGAGCTACGAGCTGGCGTACCGCATGCAGATGGAGGCGACCGACGCCTTCGACGTGAGCAAAGAGACGAAAGAGGTGCGGGCGAGGTACGGCGATCACGGCCAGGGGCGGAGCCTGCTCATCGCCCGCCGGCTCATCGAGCGGGGGGTGCGGTTCGTGCAGGTGTCGCACGCGCCGGTGCAGCCGTGGGACAGCCACGACGACCTGAAGGACAGTCACGCACGGCTGGCGAAGGAGATCGACGGCCCCATCGCGGCGCTGATTTCCGACCTGAAGCGGCTGGGCATGTTCGAGGACACGCTCATCATCTGGGGGGGCGAGTTCGGCCGCACCCCGGTCGTCGAGATGCCCACGCCCGGCAGCAACGCCGGCAAGATCAACGGCCGCGACCACAACCACTGGGGGTTCAGCGTGTGGCTGGCCGGCGGCGGGGTGAAGGGCGGGACCACCTACGGCGCGACCGACGAGTTCGGGTTCAAAGCGGTGGAGAACAAGGTCCACGTCCACGACCTGCACGTCACCATCTTGCACCTGCTCGGCTTCGACCACGAGAAGTTGACCTACCGCTACGCCGGCCGCGACGTCCGCCTGACCGACGTGAGCGGGAATGTGGTGAAGGGTGTGCTGGCGTAGTAGGTGCCGCCTGCCGGGCGGCACTTGTGGGAGTGCCGCCCGGCAGGCGGCGCCTACCCGGAAGGCGGCAACTTATCCGTCACCGCCGGCGGCGGTGACACCCCCAGGCCCTTACAAATCAGCGTCCCCACGAGCAGCGAACTCACCGCCTCCTCGCGGCGGCCCAACTTCGGAATGCCGGCCCCGACCGCGAACAGCGGGACGTGCGTGTCGTAGCTGTGCGGAGTGCCGTGTGAGGTACCGAGCGATGTCACTCCCAGCGGCAGGCAGTGCGCCTTCGGCACCACGTACACGTCGCCGCCCCGGTCGGCATGGAAGCCCAATTGACAGCGGCGTGTCAGCGGGTCGGCGGCAGACGGGCCGAGTAACTGTTCGCGAGTGAACGCCGTTTCAATGTGCGGGCGGTTCGCCGTCCACTTCGCCAGCGCAGTGGCCACGTCGGCCACCTTCACCCCTGATTTCTCGATTGCCGCTGAGTTCAGGTAGACGTGTGGATACTGCATCCGCCCGCTCGCGGCGAACCAGGCTGTCGGGTCGTTGCCCAGTGCTCCGAACTTCTCGTCGAGCATCATCCCCATCGTGTCGGGCGCCAGTTCCGACCGCGGGTCGAACCGTTCGGCGTCCGGCCGCTCGTTCGCCCACCGTTCGGGCAGCGGGCAAACTCCGTGATCGGCCGTAACGATCAGCGTCCAGCGGCCTGGCCCCAGCCGCTTGTCGAGCGTCCGCACGGTGTCGGCGATGAGCTTGTCCGTGCGCAACGTACTGTCCAGCACCTCGTGCGAGTCCGGCCCCCACTTGTGGCCGATGGTGTCGTTCGCCGAAAAGCCGAGGAACAGCAGGTCCGTCCGCCAACCGGTGCCCAACCGCTCGCGGTCGATACACTCCCACGCCAACTCCGCCAGCAGCTCGTTGCCGAACGGCGACGCTTCCAACCGCTCGTAGTACCGTTTGGACGGCTGCTTCTGCCCGTCGATGTTCAGCGGGTGCGGAAAGGTCGGGCCGTAACCGATCAGCCCCCCGGTCTTCGCGTCCTTCTCGTATCGCGTTTCCCCTGGTGCGTCGTCCGCTCCCACCGAAGCCGTGTACACGTCGGCTGCTTTCAACCGGTCCCACTGCTTCGAGAACCACTTGTCCGCCTCGTCACGCTTGTTGAACTCGACGACCCAGGGGTGCGGGGTGTCGCGGTAGCGACCGGCCGTGTGGAACTCGCCCACGTCGGTGTCGAAGGCGTACACGCCGTCGGGGGTCTTCCCGCCCATCAGCACGGCGGCCCGGTCTTTCAGCGCCAGGCTCAACACCCGCGACCCCGGCCGCTCACGCTTCAAGTGATCGCCAAGGCCTTCGACCAGAAGTTGGTCCGGTGCGAAGCCGGCAGTCACGCCGTCGGAGCGGGTCGGCACCCGCGGGGAGGGGCGTTCGGGTGTGACGCTCTGAACAGTGCCGTTCCGTTTGCGGTCGTACCAGTCGTTTTCGATGATCCCGTGAGCGAACGGCGGGAGTCCCGTGCTGATGCTGCCATGACCCGGCCCGGTGGCGGAACACGAGTACGGCAGGTGGGCGTTCGCGTACCAAACGCCGTTGCGTTCCATGTCGGCGAACCCGCCGGCGTCGAGCAGGGGTTTCCACCGCTCCGGGTAATCACCTCGCAACTGGTCGAACACCATCACCACCACCAGCCGACCGCCGTCAGCGGGCGAATGTGTCGGCTGGTCGTTCCAGTGGGACGGCAGGTAGACGGCAGCGGCCACCACGAACGCGGCGGTGGGCAATAATACCAGGGCGAAGCGAAGGACTTTTGGCACGGTGAGCACCACGGGATACCGCCAGCATACCCCACACCCGGCCCACGGTCGTGCCATCGGACGTGATCGGGAAACGAAACACCCCCTGACAAGTCAGGGGGTGTTTGATGCGGAGAGGAAGGGATTCGAACCCTTGGTACGGTGTTACCCGTACGCGGCTTTAGCAAAGCCGTGCTTTCGACCACTCAGCCACCTCTCCGGCAAGGCGAATCTTAGCACCCGTTCCGCCACCCGACAATACGGCCCGGCTGATTCATCGCCATCGCCAGTTGCTCCGGGTGAAGGTTCGCAAGAATGCTGGGTCGAGGTGCTCGAACTCGCCGCGGCCGTCGGCCCACCGCAGCACCCCTACGCTGCCCACCTCGGTCGTCTGCCCGCGGCCCCGCATCTCGAACCCGGCCATGTGAAACACGCCCGTCGGCGCGAAACTGGCCAGGCTCGGTCCGCCCTCGCCCTTGTAGTGGCCGAAGAAGCAGAACGCCGGACGGTTCAGTTCGATCAGCATTGCCAGAAGCTTGATGCCGAAGCCGGTTCGCTTGGCGGAGTACGGGGCGTCGTGGCAGAGGAGTACGTCGAACGGCTGGCGGAGCAGGGCATCAATCGCCTTCGCGGTGTTGTACCCGCGGTCGGGCAGGTTCGTTCGCCGGTTGCTTTCGGCCCCGTCCACGCCCCAGATCGCAGCCACCCGTAGCCCGCCTTCCAACTCCGTCACGCGGCCGTTTTGCACGGCGTTCACCATGCAGTACTGATCGACGGGGAAAGTCGAAAATGCGGTGTTGCTTTGCGAGAGGCGAGCCAGCTCGTCGAAGTCTTCGTGATTGCCGGCGGTGAACCACAGCCCCGGCGGGCAGGTCGGTTCTTCGAAAACGGTGTCGGCGAGTTCGGTCGGGCGAATCACGTCTTGAACACCGATTTCGAGCGGGTCGTCGGCGGCGTGGCGGACGGTTGCTTTGTCCAGTCGCGTTAGATCGGGGAAATAGCCGAGGTCGCCCACCTGGAGGATGCCGGCGAGCGGCGTTCCAGTTGTGCGTGACCAGTACGACGCCATTCGGAACGCGGGTAACACCCGCCCGTGCAGGTCGCCGAACACCAAGTATGTAGCAGGTTGTGACATGACCGACGGACGGGCCGGGCGGTGGAGAGGTTCACCCGAAGGCCTTTAGCAGCGTCTCCATCTCGTCCGGCCAGTCGGTTTTCGGCTTGTCATCGGGTTTGGGCGGGTCGTCGGGGTTCGCCGACGGCGGGGTGGTCAGCCAGTCGAGGAACTGCTCGCAACTCAGGTGCTGGCACTTTTTACGGCGGGCGAAGTCGCGGAGGCGTGAGTCGTTCGACACCACACGGAGCAGGTGAGGGTTCGGGAAGACACTGATCAGCGCTTCGATCAGGTCGTCGGCGGTCTGTCCGAAGGAAAACGTGACGGTGATCCCGCGGTGTGTGCCACTCCCCAGGTCTCGCTTGCTGTTCTGAGCGTCGAACACCACGCGAATGACCGACGGAGCAGCTTTCACGGCCGGCGTGCCGGTCAGCCAGTCGAGGAACCTCCGTCGGGCCGAATCGTGGGCGGTGCGGGTGCTATTCGGCGGCGGGGCGTAGCCGACGGCGTGCATCAGGTTGTAGCCGTCGATCAGAACGGACACGGCGTCACCACAGGGAAGAGGGGTGACACCATTTTAGCCCATTTGGGCGGTCAATCGCACCAGGGACTGCCCGTCAACCCGGCGATGCGCTGGTATCCGGCCTTCATCCAGTCAGGCAACAGGCGTGCGAAACTGCTCCGTCGAGTCTCGCCGACGAACACCTGATCACCCGATTCGAGGATCACGTTCGTGGAGTGATCGCCATTTCGCACGGCACGCAGGTCGGCCCTGAACACCTGTGGCGACTGACCCGCCGCCACGTTCGGCCGGAGAACGAACACATCGCGCAGGTCGGTACACCCGTGCCGGATGCTGCCGGTTCGGAGGAGGAAATCGGTGAGCCGCTCTGGCCCGACGAACGGAACTACCCGCTGGCGGTTCTGTTCGGGGCCGAATACGTACAGTTTGCCGGTGCGGGCGTCGGTCAGTTGCACCACCACCCGGCTCTCGGCACAACCGACCGCTGTGGCGAGCGCGGTCCGCGCGTCGTCGAGCGTACCACCTTCGACGTGCGGGAGAACCGTTTCGGAAAGGGGCAACCGGCCGTCCAGATCGACGGCGACCACGCAATCGAGCTGGGGTCGATCGGCGAATCGCACCGCTAGCACGTCCGGACAGCCGATTCGGTAGGCGGTGGTCGGTTCAGCGGACGGCCAGACAACCCCCTGTTCGAGGGTGCCCGACGAGCGAACCCCCGCACACCCCACCGTGAACAGCGGGACAAAAACGGCGATGGCGATGAGACAGCGCACGAGTCTGTCCATCGGCAAGTCGGAGGTGCCGGATTGAGTGAATGTGCCGCCGGCTCGAAGGTGTTCTGCTCGCTCCGCGAGCGGGTTTTTGTTGACCGCTCGCGGAGCGAGCAGAGCACACTCGGCGGACTGCTGTTCCGTCCGCCGGCCGGTTTCGCTAGAACACCGTCATGCAACAGATCCTGTTCCACGTCCCGTTCACCGCCGGCTGGTTCCCGCCGGACGGCATTCCCCTGCACGGGTTCGGGGCGATGCTGTTCCTCTGCTTCGTCATCACCGCGATGGTGTGGGGGCCGAAGCGGGCGGAGAAGATCGGCCTGCCGAAAGAGCGGCTCCAAGACATGGCCATCCTGCTGTTCGTCACCGGCATCGCCGGCGCGCGGTTGGTCTACATGATTCAGTACGCGGACCAGTTCCGTGACAAGAACCTGCTCTTCGAGTTCTTCAAGATCTGGGAAGGCGGCATCGTCTTCTACGGGTCGGCCATCGGCGGGCTGATCGGCTTCCTGGCGTTCCGGCATTTCGTGCTGAAGAAACTCGGCGTCTCCATGTTTAAGCTGATGGACGCCATCGCCCCGCTCATCGCGTTCGGGTTGGCCGTCGGGCGGATCGGCTGTTACCTGAACGGCTGCTGCTGGGGGCAGGTGGCTGTGCCGGAATCGCAGCCGGTGCCGCTGTCGGCGGAGTTGGGAAATTACCCGTTGCTCAGCGGGCATGGCGTCCGCGAGCAGGTGATCACGCCGGCGAACAGCGGCACTCAACTGCCCCAGGTGTGGGGGTTGCAGACGACTGCCGGGTTCACCTACGCCCACGATTTCAGCGACCCGCTGAAAATCCGCCTGATGGTGGATCGGCTGGAACCGGGATCGGCGGCGGCCAAGGCACTCACGAAAGGCGATGTCCTTCTCTCGGTGAATGGGACAGAGGTGGGGTCGTCGGCGGAAGCACTCGACCCGGCTCGTTGGCCGCGGTGGAAGAAGACACTTGACCTGGAGGTCGAACAAGCCGGCGTCCAGAAATCGGTGTCGATCACACCCAGAACCGTCTCCGTCTTCCCCACCCAACTGTATGAGGTGGTGAGCATGGCACTCCTGACGGTGTTGCTGTTGGCGTACCAGCCGTTCCGCCGGCACGACGGGCAAATGATGGTGCTGCTCATGCTCGGTTATGGCGTCCACCGCTGGTTCAACGAGGCCATTCGCATCGAGCCGACTTACGCGGTCGGGATGACGCTGTC